>NZ_JBFXGV010000037.1:0-34167 GCF_050177655.1 Paenirhodobacter sp. | reverse complement strand
GCCGCGACGATGACCCTCGAAAAGACCGCCGAGCCCGCGCAATGGCCCGAGAAGATCTTCACCGGCGCCGGCCCCGTCACCGTCTTCAACCCGGGCTTCCCGGTCTACTGGCATGTGAAACACTGACCTTTCTACAGAGTCGAAATATCCCCCGCCGGAGGCTCCCGGCCCCGGCCGCGGACGCTCCGCGGGGGATATTTGACCTCTATAGAAGCGCGAAAGGACGATTGAATGATCCCCTCCTCCTACCCCCCCAAGGAAGAAATCGCCCGCCTCACCGCGCGGATGCTGCTTGAGATCGGCGCGGTGAATTTCCGCCCGGAAGAGCCCTTCATCCTCGCCTCCGGCCTGCCCTCGCCGACCTATATCGACTGCCGCAAGCTGATCTCCTTCCCGCGCATCCGCGCCACGCTGATGGATTTCCTTGCCGTCACGGTGATGCGCGAGGCGGGTTTCGAGGCCTTCGACAATATCGCCGGCGGCGAGACCGCGGGCATCCCCTTCGCCGCGCTGGTGGCCGAACGGCTCGCGCTGCCGATGACCTATGTGCGCAAGAAACCGAAGGGCTACGGCCGCAACGCCCGGATCGAGGGGCTGATGACCGAGGGGCAGCGCGTGCTCCTCGTCGAGGATCTGACCACCGACGGCGGCTCGAAGCTGAGCTTCGTCGACGCGATCCGCGAGACCGGGGCAAGCTGCGCGCATACCGCGGTGATCTTCTATTACGACATCTTCCCGGAGACGGTGAAGACGCTCGGCGATCACGGCGTCGCGCTGCATCACCTCTGCACCTGGTGGGACGTGCTCGCCGAGGCGCGCGCGCAGGGCGCCTTCGACGCGAAGACGCTCGACGAGGTCGAGGCCTTCCTGAAGGCGCCGCGGCCCTGGCAGGACGCCCGCAAGAAGGGCTGAGCAGCGCAGCAGCGCAGCATCTTTTCCGGGGGATATCCCTGTGAGCGATCTTGTGGGCGATCTGTGGATCGTTTCGTCCCGACTCGGGATTTCTCGCATGGGACCACTATCCGTGGTAGGCTGAGGGGCAACGCACCCCCAGAAATGAGTCAAACCGACCTCCGGGGGCGCGCTTATCCCCGGAGTTATCCCGATAGCCCTGCCCCGCGCGGATCGGCTATCGAGGCGGGATCGAGCAAGAGGCACAGATGACCACGATCGCAGCGATCAAACCCGAGGGCGCCGCGCCCGAAGCCGTCCCCGAAGAGGTTCTTCCGCATAATATCGAGGCGGAACAACAGCTTCTGGGCGCGATCCTGACCAATAACGACATCTTCGACCGGATCGCCTCGGTGGTGCGGCCCGAGCATTTCTACGAGCCGGTGCATCGCACGATCTATGAAACGGTGATCGCGCGGATCCAGAAGAACGCGCTCGCCTCGCCGGTCACGATCAAGGCCTATCTCGAGGACGACCCGGGGCTGCAGGCGCTTGGCGGGGCCGCCTATCTCGCGCGGCTCGCGGGGGCGGCGATCTCGGCCTATGCGGCGCGCGACTACGCGCAGATGATCCACGACCTCGCGCTGCGCCGCGAACTCATTCGCCTCGGCAAGAACCTCTCCGCCTCGGCGCAGAAGGTCGATATCGGCATCGAGCCCGACGAGCTGATCGTCGAGACTGAGGGCGCGCTTTACAAGCTTGCCGAGACGGGCACCGCCGAGAAGGGATTTGTCAGCTTTCTCAAGGCGGTAACCGAGGCGGTGCAATCCGCGAACGCAGCCTATCAGCGCGAAGGCGGCTTGGCCGGCGTCTCGACCGGGCTCACCGATCTCGACAAGAAACTGGGCGGGTTGCACCCTTCCGACCTTCTGATCCTCGCCGGGCGCCCCTCGATGGGCAAGACCTCGCTCGCCACCAACATCGCCTTCAACATCGCCAAGGCCTATCGCCGCGGGATGCGCCACGACGGCAGCGAGGGCGCGGTGGAGGGCGGCGTCGTCGCCTTCTTCTCGCTCGAAATGTCGGCCGAGCAGCTCGCCGCGCGCGTCCTTTCCGAGGCGGCCGAGGTGCCCTCCGAACAGATCCGCCGCGGCGACATGACGGAGACCGAATTCCGCCGCTTCATCGAGGCGGCGAAATCGCTCGAGACCTGCCCGCTTTATATCGACGACACCCCCGCCCTGCCGATCGCGCAGGTCGCGGCGCGCTGCCGCCGGCTGAAACGGCTGCACGGGCTCGACGTCGTCTTCGTCGACTACCTGCAACTTCTGCGCGGCACCGGGCGCACCGACAACCGCGTGCAGGAAATCGGCGAGATCTCGATGGGGCTCAAGGCGATCGCGAAGGAGCTGAACATCCCCGTGGTCGCGCTTTCACAGCTCAGCCGAACCGTCGAAAGCCGCGAGGACAAGCGCCCGCAGCTGAGCGACCTGCGCGAATCGGGCTCGATCGAGCAGGACGCCGACGTGGTGATGTTCGTCTATCGCGACGAATATTATCACGAGCGCCTGAAGCCGCCGGAGGACGATCCGAAATTCGCCGAATGGATGCAGAAGGCCGAGCGCGTGCATGGCAAGGCCGAGGTCATCCTCGGCAAACAGCGCCACGGTCCGATCGGCACGGTGGAACTCGCTTTTGAGAGCCGCTTCACCCGTTTCTCCGACCTCGCCCGCGCCTGGCAGGGCGACGGCTCGGACGGGTTCTGAGCGCGCGGGGGCGCTGCCCCCGTCCTGCGGACTCCCCCGGGATATTTGAACTCTATAGAAGCCCCATTCTACAGAGCTGAAATATCCCGGGGGTGAGGGCGGAGCCCGAGGGGGCGGCGCCCCCTGCGCCCCCTGCGCCCCCTGCGCCGCCCGCCCCGGCGCCGGCCCGCCACTTTCGCGTGTTGCATCGCCGCCCTGAAACGATTGCGCTTGACCTTGCACGCGCGGAGTTCAAGAAACCCCCATGGCTACTGCATCGCTCCACATCGATCTCGACGCGATCCTCGCGAACTGGCGCGCGATGGACGCGCTCACCGGCCCCGGCACCGAAACCGGTGCCGTGGTCAAGGCCGACAGCTACGGGCTGGGCGCGGCGCGCGTCGCGCGGCTGCTCGCCCGCGCCGGCTGCCGCAAGTTCTTCACCGCCTGCGCCGAGGAAGGCGCCGCGGTGCGGGCAGCCCTTGGCGAAGGGCCGGAAATCTTCTGCTTCGCCGGCCATGCCGAGGGCGACACCGCGCTCATCGGTGAGGCGCGGCTCACCCCGATGCTCAACTCGATCGACCAGGTGACGCGGCATTTCGAGGCCCTGCCCGGCGCGCCCTTCGGCGTGCAGCTCGACACCGGGATGAACCGGCTCGGCATGGAAGAGGCGGAATGGGAAGGCGTCGCGCCGATCGTGCTCGGCGCCGGGGTGCAGCTGATCATGAGCCACCTCGCCTGCTCCGACGAGCCCGCGCACGAAATGAACGCGCGCCAGCTCGAGCAGTTCCACTACATGACCGACGGGCTCGACGTGCCGCGCTCGCTGTCGGCGACCGGCGGCATCCTGCTCGGCCCGGCCTATCATTTCGACGTGACGCGCCCGGGCATCGCGCTTTATGGCGGGCTGCCCTTCGCGCAGGCCACGCCGGTGGTGCGGCTCTCGCTGCCGGTGCTGCAGGTGCGCGACGTCGCTCCGGGCGAAAGCGTGGGCTATTCCAACACTTTCATCGCCCGGCGCGAGACCCGGATCGCGACGCTCGCCGCGGGCTATGCCGACGGTCTTGCGCGCACGCTTTCCTCGCGCGCGACGCTCTGGGCGGGCGACATCCCCTGCCCGCTCGTCGGCCGGATCTCGATGGACCTGATCACCGCCGACATCACCGACCTGCCCGACGTGCCCGCGGCCCTCGACATCCTCGGGCCGCATCAGGGCGTCGACGCGCTCGCCGATGTGGCCGGCACGATCGGCTATGAGGTGCTGACCTCGCTCGGCGCCCGCTATCGCCGCGTCTATCACGGGGGCGCCGCGTGATCGCTCGCGCGCTGGCCGCTCTCGGGCGCCTCGTGCTCTCCGGCCTTGCCGGCGCGGGGCGCGTCGCGCTTTACGCCGTCTCGGTGGTGAGCCATCTGATCCGCCCGCCGTTCTACGGCCGCGAATTCCTGCATGCGCTGATGCAGATCGGCTGGCTCTCGCTGCCGGTCGTGGGCATGACCGCGCTTTTCACCGGCGCGGCGCTCGCACTGCAGATCTATTCCGGCGGCGCGCGGTTTTCCGCGGAATCCGTCGTGCCCTCGATCGTCGCGATCGGCATGGTGCGCGAGCTGGGTCCGGTGCTCGGCGGGCTGATGGTCGCCGCCCGCGTCACCTCCTCGATCGCGGCCGAGATCGGCACGATGAAGGTGACCGAGCAGATCGACGCGCTCGTCACGCTCTCCACCGATCCGCTGAAATACCTCGCCGCGCCCCGCGTGCTGGCCGCGGTGGTCTCGGTGCCGGTTCTCGTCGGCATCGGCGACATCATCGGCATCATGGGCGGCTGGCTGATCGGCACCGGGCGGCTCGGCTTCAACTCGGCGACCTATATCAAGAACACCTGGGAATATCTTGAGTTCTGGGATGTCGGCTCGGGCCTCGTGAAAGGGGCCGCTTTCGGCTTCATCGTCGCGCTGATGGGCTGCTTTTACGGCATGAACTCGGGGCGCGGCGCGCAGGGCGTGGGCCGGGCGACGAAATCCGCCGTGGTCGCGGCCTCGGTGCTGATCCTCGCCTCGAACTACCTGCTGACGGAGGTCTTTTTCTCCGCATGATCGAGATCGCCCATCTGCAGAAATCCTTCGGATCGAAACACGTCCTTCGCGACGTGAACCTCACCGTCGAACGCGGCGAGAGCCTCGTGGTGATCGGCGGCTCGGGCACCGGGAAATCGGTGCTGCTGAAATGCATCCTCGGCCTCGTGACGCCGGAGGGCGGCACCATCACGCTCGACGGCGCGCCGATCGCGGCGCAGCGCGAGGCCTTCCTTTCCCGTTTCGGCATGCTGTTCCAGGGCGCCGCCCTTTTCGACAGCCTGCCGGTTTGGCAGAACGTCGCCTTCCGGCTGCTGCGCGGAGCGACGAAACAGTCGAAGGCGGAGGCGCGCGCGCTCGCCGTCGACAAGCTCAAGCGCGTCGGCCTCGGCGCCGATGTCGCCGACCTCTTCCCGGCGGAGCTCTCGGGCGGCATGCAAAAGCGCGTCGGCCTCGCCCGCGCGATCGCCACCGATCCGCAGGTGATCTTCTTCGACGAGCCGACGACCGGGCTCGACCCGATCATGGCCGGCGTCATCAACGATCTGATCCGCGACATCGTCACCGAGATGGGCGCCACCGCGATCACCATCACCCATGACATGACCTCGGTGCGCGCGATCGCCGACAAGGTCGCGATGCTGCATGACGGCAAGGTCCGCTGGCATGGCTCGATCGCGGAAATGGATGAAACGTCAGACCCTTACGTGACGCAGTTCATCCACGGCCGGGCCGAGGGGCCGATCGCCGCGATCCGCTGATCCGCGCGAAGATCCCCGCGGAAGCGCTTGATTTCATTTCGAGAGTTGATTTTCGGCGGATTTGCGCCGAAGCTGCCCCCGACCATTGGGTTCCTGACTGGGGGGTTGGGGTATGAGTGAGCCTGTGCGCGGCCCTGCCGCAGTGACGTCCTTGCATGTCCTTCTTGGAAAGCTGCTCGGCACCGCCGTGTTTCTCTTCGCGCTCGCCGCGCTCGGGCTGTTCCTCGCCTCGGCGCTCGGACTGATCCCCTGGCTCACGATCGATGCGCGTTTCGGCGAGACCGCCCTGCCCGATGCCGGCGCCTGGATCGAGGGCGCGGTGGCGGCGCTCGCGCTGATCCTCGTGCTCTACCTGCCGGCGCAGACGCGGGTGCTCGCGCTCGAACGCGCCCATCGCAGCTTTCACGTCAATATGGACGACGTCACGCGCGCCTATGCCGCCGCGCACGAAGCCGATCGCAAGGGGGTCTTCGCGCTCTCGGGCGAGTTCGACGCGATGCGCGAGCGGCTGAGCTGGATGCGCCAGCACCCCGATCTGGGCACGCTCGAGCCCGAGCTGCTCGAACTTGCGGCGCAGATGAGCCTGCAGTCGCGCGACCTCGCCACCGTCTACAGCGAGGAGCGCGTCGCCCGCGCCCGCGGCTTCCTGCGCGCGCGCCAGGAAGAGGCGCAGGCGATGGAGGAGCGCGTCGCGATGGCGCGCCAGACCTGCGACGAGCTGAAGCGCTGGCTCACCGATGTTGAGGTGGAGGAGCGCAAGCTTTCCGAAAACATCCGCCTGCTGGAGCGCGACCTGCGCGAGGTGCTGCCGGCGCTTGGCTACGAACTCGAGGACGCGCCCGCGGCGGCGAATGTCGTGCCGCTGCCCAAGTCACAGAAATAATGGCGAAATATCTCAATCTGGCGCTGCTCGTGCTGTTCCCGGTGGCCTGGTTCGCGCCGCTCCTGCGCGCCGGGCTGCTGCCCTTCTTCGATCTCGACGCGATCTCGGTGATTTCGGGGCTGCAGGCGCTGTGGGAAAAGGATGCGGTGCTCGCGCTGATCGTCACCTTCTTCGCCCTCGTCGCGCCGATGGCGAAAGTGGCGGGGCTGGCGCTGGTGCAGTTCGACCTCGCCTCGCCGAAGATCGTGCCGGCGCTGCAGGCCCTGGGCAAGCTCGCGATGGCCGACATCTTCCTGATCGCGCTTTATATCGTCCTCGCGAAGGGCGTCGGCGTCGGCCGGGTCGAAACCGGCTGGGGGCTCTATCTCTTCACCTTCTGCGTGCTCGCCTCGCTGGCGCTCTCGCATTGGGGCAAGCGGGGCTGAGGGGGCCCTGCCCCCTCTTGGCTGCGCCAATTCACCCCCGGGATATTTCGACTCTGTAGAATGCCGTTTCTGCAGAGCTCAAATATCCCGGGGGAGTCTCCGCAGGAGACGGGGGCAGCGCCCCCTCCGCCCTTGCCGCCGCCGCGCCGCTCTGAAAGAAAGGCGCATGGCCAAGGCATCCGCCCAATTCACCTGCACCGAATGCGGTGCCGTGCACCGCAAGTGGTCGGGGCGCTGCGACGCCTGTGGCGCGTGGAATTCGATCGTCGAGGAGGCGCCGCTTTCGGCCGGCCCCTCGGGCAAGACGCTCGGCGGCGCGAAGGGCAAGCGCATCGCGCTCACCACGCTGGCGACCGAGGAGGCGCCGCCGCCGCGCACGCTTTGCGGCATGGCGGAATTCGACCGGGTGCTCGGCGGCGGGCTGGTGCCGGCCTCGGCGATCCTCGTCGGCGGCGATCCGGGCATCGGCAAGTCGACACTGCTTTTGCAGGCGGTCGCGGCCTTTGCCACCAAAGGGCTGAAATGCCTTTACATTTCCGGCGAGGAGGCCTCGGCGCAGGTGCGGATGCGGGCGCAGCGGCTGGGCCTTGCGCAGGCGCCGGTGGGGCTTGGCGCCGAAACCAACCTGCGCGACATCCTCACCACGCTCGAGGTGGAGCGCCCCGATCTCGTGGTGATCGATTCGATCCAGACGGTCTGGGCCGACACCGTCGAGGCGGCGCCCGGCTCGGTCAGCCAGGTGCGCGCCGCGGCGCATGAGCTGGTGAGCTTTGCCAAGTCGCGCGGCGTTTCCGTCGTCATCGTCGGCCATGTGACGAAGGAGGGCCAGATCGCCGGCCCCCGCGTGGTCGAGCACATGGTCGACACCGTGCTCTATTTCGAGGGCGAACGCGGCCACCAGTTCCGCATCCTGCGCGCGGTGAAGAACCGCTTCGGCCCGGCCTCGGAGATCGGCGTCTTCGAGATGACGGGCGGCGGCCTTGCCGAGGTCGCGAACCCCTCCGCCCTGTTCCTGAGCGAACGCGGACAGCCCGCGCCCGGCTCGGCCGTCTTTGCCGGCATCGAGGGCACCCGCCCGGTGCTGACCGAGATCCAGGCGCTCGTCGCCCCCTCCTCGCTCGCTTCGCCCCGGCGCACGGTGGTGGGGCTCGACTCGGGGCGCGTGTCGACGATCCTCGCCGTGCTGGAAAGCCGCTGCGGCATCCCCTTCACCGGGCTCGACGTGTTTCTCAACGTCGCGGGCGGGATGAAGGTGCTCGAACCCGCCGCCGATCTGGCCCTCGCCGCCGCGCTGCTTTCGGCGCGCGAGGATGTTGCACTTCCGCCAGAGCTGGTGATTTTCGGTGAAATCTCCCTCTCGGCGGCGCTCCGTCCGGTCGGTCAGGCGGAAAACAGGTTGAAAGAGGCGGCGAAACTTGGTTTCTCACAGGCGATCGCGCCGTCCGGCACCAGGGTCGAGACGGCGGGCGGGATCGTCTTGCGCGAGCTGCCCGATCTGGTGACTTTTGTCGGGGACATGTTCGGCGCAGGGTAGCGCCGCAAGGGACACGGGGTTTCATGGAAGGCTTTACCATCATCGACGCGATCGTCGCGGTCGTCATCGTGCTGTCGGCGATCCTCGCCTACAGCCGCGGTTTCGTGCGCGAGGGGCTCGCCATCGTCGGCTGGATCGCCGCCGCCATCGTCGCCTATATGTTCGCCGATGCGGCGCGGCCGCTGATCGCGCAGATCCCGGTGCTCAACAAGTTCCTCGGCGACAGCTGCGAGCTCGCCACGATCGGCGGTTTCGCCGCAGTCTTCGCGCTTGCCCTCGTCGTCTTCTCGATCCTGACGCCGCTCTTCGCCTCCGCGGTGCAACGCTCGGCGCTCGGCGGGATCGACCAGGCGCTCGGCTTCCTCTTCGGCGTGTTCCGCGGCGTCGTGCTCGTCGCGGTGGCCTTCGTCGTCTACGACCGGCTCGTCACCGCCGATGCCTATCCGGTGGTGGATCAGTCGCGCTCGGCCAAGGTCTTCGCCAAGGTCTCGGCGCAGATGGACGAGGAAATGCCCGCCGACGCGCCCGGCTGGATCGTCGCGCGCTATGAGACGCTGGTGGCGAAATGCCCCGCGCCGGCGACGGCCGCACCGGCCACCGGCGAGACCGCGAACTGAGCCGGACCGGCGCCTGCGCGCCACAAATAGTGACAGTCGAATGACGGATTTCGGGCGCGAGGGGTTAACACCTCTCGCGTTTCGCTCTACATGTGCCCCCAATCTCCCCGGATTCGGAGCCCCTCCCCATGACCTGCACCCCCGATCTTTCGGAAAAGTCGTTCCTGTCGAACCCGTTCGACGACGACAAGCTCAAGGAAGAATGCGGCATCTTCGGTGTCGTGGGCGTGGCCGAGGCCGCGAATTTCGTCGCCCTCGGCCTGCATGCGCTGCAACACCGCGGGCAGGAGGCGGGCGGCATCGTCGCCCATGACGCCGAAAAGGGTTTCAACTCGGCCCATCGCTTCGGCTATGTGCGCGACAATTTCACCAAGGCGAGCCTGATGGAAACGCTGCCCGGGCATCTCGCCATCGGGCATGTGCGCTATTCGACCGCCGGCAAGAAGGCCGCGGTGATCCGCGACATCCAGCCCTTCTTCGGCGAGTTCTCGATGGGCGGCGCGGCGATCGCGCATAACGGCAACCTGACGAACGCCGAGGCGCTGCGCCGCGAGCTGATCGAACATGGCGCGATCTTCCAGTCGGGCTCGGACAGCGAATGCATCATCCATCTGATGGCGCGTTCGTTCCAGAAACAGCATGCCGAGCGCATCGCCGACGCGCTGCGCCGCTGCGAGGGCGCCTTCTCGGTCGTCGCGATGACCCGCACGAAGCTCATTGGCGTGCGCGATCCGCTGGGCGTGCGCCCCCTCGTGCTTGGCCGCGTGGGCGACAATGGCTATGTGCTCTCGTCGGAGACCTGCGGGCTCGACATCATCGGCGCGGAATTCGTGCGCGAGATCGAGCCGGGCGAGATGGTGGTGATCCAGGACGGCAAGATCGAAAGCTCGCGCCCCTTCCACCCGTCGAAGCCGCGCTTCTGCATCTTCGAACATGTCTATTTCTCGCGCCCCGACAGCATCATCGGCGGCCGCTCGGTCTATGAGACGCGCCACCAGATCGGCGTCGAGCTTGCGCGCGAGGCCCCGGTCGAGGCCGATCTCGTCTGCCCGGTGCCGGATTCGGGCACCCCGGCGGCGATCGGTTTCAGCCAGGAATCGGGCATCCCCTTCGCGCTCGGCATCACCCGCAACCAGTACATGGGGCGCACCTTCATCGAGCCGACCGACCAGATCCGCAACATGGGCGTGCGGCTCAAGCTCAACGTCAACAAGTCGATCATCAAGGGCAAGCGGGTGATCCTCGTCGACGACTCGGTCGTGCGCGGGACCACTTCGCGCAAGATCAAGGAGATGATCCTCGACGCGGGCGCGGCCGAGGTGCATTTCCGCATCGCCTCCCCGCCGACCGCCTGGCCCTGCTTCTACGGCGTCGACACGCCGGACCGCGCGAAGCTCTTGGCCGCGCGGATGACCGAGGAGGAGATGCGCGACTGGATCGGCGTCGACAGCCTCAAATTCATCTCGCTCGACGGGCTTTACCGCGCCGCGGGCGAGGCCGCCGGACGCAACGCCGCCTGCCCGCAATATTGCGACGCCTGCTTCTCGGGCGAATATCCGGTGGCGCCTTCCGACCAGATCGAGAAGGGCTTCATGATGAAGGCGGCGGAGTAACCCCCCGCCCCTTCGCAAGCGAAAAGCGCCCCTCTCGGGGCGCTTTGCATTCGGGCCGAGGCGAGCGCGCCGCTTCGGATCAGGGCGAGCGGGCGGCGCGATGCCGCTGCCACTCCCGCCAGGCGTCCTCGGCGACGATATCCGCATAGCCCCGGCGCGCCGCGGCCACCGCGGCATCGGCGGCCCGCACCGCCATCACCGTCGCCCGATCCCGGATCTCGAGCACTTCACTCTCGGTAAGCGGCGCCCCCTTGGCCCTTTCGGCCGCGGTGAGCACCGTGACGAGCGGCGGCAGGAACACCAGCACCGGGGTCTCGGAGGCGACCGGCGCGGCGGGGGCCGGTTTCCGGAACAGCCCGGTCAGGATCGCTTTCAGATCTTTCACCGACAGCCCCCCGCGCCCGCTTTTTCCTGGAGAAATACTCCGGGGTTCGGGGCAGCGCCCCGAAACGCCCCGTCCCGCGCCGCCGCGATCAGGAGGCGCTTTCCTCGACCTTGTCGGCCAGCGCCTCGGCCCGGGCGGCGATCTCGGCCAGCGTCTCGGTCAGCTGCGGCGGGATCACCGGCACCTCGACCTTGACCGGCGCGGAGCGTGCCGCCGCCAGCGCCGCCTCCGCCTCGGCAAGCTGCTCCTGCATCGCGCGCAGGCTGTCTTCCATCCCCGCGGTCTTGTCGGCGAGCATCAGCCCCGCCATCAGCAGCATCCGCCCCTCGGGCATCCGCCCGATCTGGCCCAGCAGCACCGAGGCCTCGGCATCGAGCATCGCCGCCGCGGTGCGCAGGAAATGTTCCTCGCCGCCCTGACAGGCGACCTCAAACTCGCGCCCGCCGATGGAAATCGTCACTTCAGGCATCGCCGCCCTCCTTCGCATGGGCCGCGACCAGCGGCTCGAGCCCGGCGATGATGTCGCTCAGCTCGGTCACCTCCCAGGCGCGGGCGGCGCGCAGCGCCTCGAGTTCGGCCTGCATCGCGCGGTTGACGAGATGCGCGGGCACGTCGCCCGCCGCCTCGACCAGCGCGCGGTTGGTTTCCACCAGATCGGCATTCGCGCGCTTGAGCCGGGTCGCCTCGGCCTGCACCGCCTCGAAGGCGCGCGTCGCCTGGGCGAGCCGCTTTTCCAGCGCCGAAAGCGTGGTTTCCTGTTTCTCGCGGATCGCGCGCACCCGCTCGGACAGCTGGGCATTCGCCATCCGCTCGGCGTCGAGCGCCTCGCGCAGCTCGGCGATCTCGTCGGGCGCGACCGAAGCCGCGGGGGCGGGTTCGGGCGTGGGCGCCGCCTCGGGCGCGGGCTGCGCTTCGGCCTCCGGCTGCGCCATGGCCTGCGCCGCCTCCGCCTCCGCCTGCGCGGCCGCGGCCTGGGCCTGCGCCGCCTCGATCGCGGCCTGGGCCTCGGCGGAGGCCTCGGCCGCCGCCTCCACGGCCGCCGTGGCCTCGGCACGCGCCGCGTCGAGCGCCAGCGCCTGACGCTCGAGCATCCCCTCGACCCCGCGACCGATGCGTTCGAGCGCGAAGGATATCCGGCGTTCCAGTTCGGCGATTTCGGTCATCTGCCCTCCCGGCGATCGTTCCGGGCCTTCGCGGCCGCGGCGAATCGCGCATTCTCGTCTGTGCGAAACCAGTGTATCGCGCGCATGAAGGCGCGCCCACCCTTTTGCATCAAGCACTTGGGGGCTGCGCTTGAACTTGCCCCGATCCCTGCTATCAGGGGCGCAGGTTACCGTTACCACCCAGATGAGGACAGGCCCTTGGATATCGCCACGCTGCGCGCCGAACACCCCGATCACTGGAAACTCGCCACCGCGATCCGCGCCCTTGCGATGGACGCGGTGCAGGCCGCCAATTCCGGCCACCCGGGCATGCCGATGGGCATGGCCGATGTCGCCACGGTGCTGTTCCGCAACCACCTGAAATTCGACGCGAAGGCGCCGGCCTGGGCCGACCGCGACCGCTTCATCCTCTCCGCCGGCCACGGCTCGATGCTGCTTTACGCGCTGCTTCACCTCACCGGCTACGAGCAGGCGACGCTCGAGCAGGTGAAGTCGTTCCGGCAATGGGGCTCGCGGATGGCGGGTCACCCGGAATACGGCCATCTCGAGGGGGTCGAGACCACCACCGGCCCGCTCGGCCAGGGCATTTCCACCGCCGTCGGCATGGCGATCGCGGAAAAGTCGATGGCGGCGCGCTTTGGCCGCAAGGTCGTCGACCACAAGATCTGGGTGATTGCGGGCGACGGCTGCCTGATGGAGGGCATCAGCCAGGAGGCGATCGGCCTCGCCGGCAAGCAGGAACTCGACAATCTGATCGTCCTTTGGGACAACAACGACATCACCATCGACGGCCGCGTCTCGGTCGCCGACGTGACCGACCAGCACAAGCGCTTTGCCGCCTCGGGCTGGCGTGTGCTCTCCTGCGACGGCCATGACCCGGCCGACATCGACCGCGCGATGACCGAGGCGCAGAAGGCCCGCCGCCCGGTGCTGATCGACTGCAAGACGATCATCGGCTTCGGCGCGCCGACCAAGGCGGACAGCTATTCGGTGCACGGCTCGCCGCTCGGCGACAAGGAACTGGCCGCGACGAAGGAGATCTACGGCTGGCCCTATGGCCCGTTCGAGATCCCGGCCGAGATCAAGGCCGAGTGGGAAGCGATCGGCGCGAAGGGCGCTACCGCCCGCGCGGAATGGGAAGAGCGCCTGAACGCGCTTTCCCCGGCGCGCAAGGCCGAATTCGAACGGCAGATGAGCCATGGCGTCTCGAAGAAGCTCGCCACCGCGATCCGCGCCTTCAAGAAGGCGCAGTCGGAGGCCGCGCCGAAGGTCGCGACCCGCAAGGCCTCGGAAATGGTGCTGGCGGCCGTGAACCCGGTCATTCCGGAGACCATCGGCGGCTCGGCCGACCTCACCGGTTCGAACCTGACGAAGACGGCGGATATTTCCGACTTCATGCCCGACAACCGCAAGGGCCGCTACATCCGCTACGGCATCCGCGAGCACGGCATGGCGGCGGCGATGAACGGGCTTTACCTGCATGGCGGCGCGCGCCCCTATGGCGGCACCTTCTTCTGCTTCACCGATTACGCACGCGGCGCGATGCGTCTGAGCGCGCTGATGGGCGTGCCCGCGGTCTATGTCATGACGCATGACTCGATCGGCCTGGGCGAGGACGGCCCGACGCACCAGCCGGTCGAGCATCTCGCGATCTGCCGCGCGACGCCGAACACCTGGACCTTCCGCCCCGCCGACGTGATCGAGACGGCGGAGGCCTGGGAACTGGCGCTCTCGTCCGAAAAGACCCCCTCGGTGCTCGCGCTCAGCCGGCAGAACCTGCCGACGCTGCGCCGCAAGCACATGCCGCAGAACCTCACCGCGAAGGGCGCCTATGTGATCGAGGAAGCCTCGGGCAAGCGTCAGGCGGTGATCATGGCGACCGGTTCGGAAGTGGAAATCGCGCTCAAGGCGCGCGAGATCCTGCAGGCCGAAGCGATCGGCACGCGCGTGGTCTCGATGCCCTGCATGGAGCTTTTCGCCGCGCAGGACGAGGCCTATCGCCGCAAGATCCTGCCGCCCGGCGCGGTGCGCGTCGCGGTCGAGGCCGCGGTGCGTCAGCCCTGGGACCGCTGGCTGCTCGGCGAGCGTGGCTCGGAGAAGAAGGCGGGCTTCGTCGGCATGAGCAGCTTTGGCGCCTCGGCCCCGGCCGAGCGGCTTTATGCCGAATTCGGCATCACCGCCGAGGCGGTGGCCGAAAAGGTGAAAAGCCTGCTTTGAGCCCGACCCAGACCCAGAGTGAAACGGGGGGGCCGGCCGCGGCCCCCTCTTCCGTTGGCGAGACCGCCACGGCCCGGCGGCATGCGGCCGGGCTGGGCGTGCTTTTGCTGCTCGGCTCGCTCGCGGCCTTCACGCTGATGGATGCGGTGGCGAAATACCTTTCCGCCCGCTACCACCCGGCGCAGCTGATCTGGGCGCGTTTCGCGATCAATCTCGCGCTGGTGGCGCTGGTCTATCGCGGCTCGTTCCTGCCGCGCATCCGCACCCGCCAGCCGGTCGCGCAGGCCATGCGCGGGGTGATGCAGGTGATCACCATCGCGCTTTTCTTCGTCGCGATCCGCCACATCGGGCTCGCCGAAGCCGACGCGCTTTTCGACATCAACCCGATCCTGATCACGCTGGGCGCCGCGCTGTTTCTCGGCGAGCGGATCGGACCGCGCCGGATCGTCGGTATCGTGATCGCCTTTATCGGCGCGCTGGTGATCCTGCGCCCCGGGCTCGGCGCCTTCGAGCCGGCCGCCGGCCTCGCCTTCGCCTCCGCCTTCAGCTACGCGGCGGGCAACCTGCTCACCCGCGTCGTGCGCGCCGATCCGCTCGCCACCTCGCTGATCTGGTCGGCGCTGATCGGCACCGCGCTCAGCTCGATCGCCCTGCCCTTCGTCTGGAAGGAGGTCGCGATCGCCGATTTCCCGCTGTTCCTCGCGCTTGGCGTGCTGGGCGCCGCGGGCCAGGCGCTGGTCGTGCGCGCCTTCAGCCTGAGCCCGGCCTCGACCCTCGCCCCCTTCGGTTATTTCAGCCTGATCTTCTCGAGCCTCTGGGGCTTCACCTTCTTCGGCCAGCTGCCCGACCGCTTCACCGTCCTCGGTGCGCTTGTCATCGTCGGGGCCGGTCTCTATGTCTGGAGCCGCGAACGCCGCGCCAGCGCCGAAGAGGCCAAAGTCGAAGAAGCATGAGCGAGACCGCAAAACCCGGCCTGACCGACCGCCTGTCCAATGCCGCCTTCCGCGGGCTGATGGGGCTTGCGCTGCGGTTGCCCTATGAGCGGCGGGTGCCGATGGCGGGCTGGGCGATGGCGCATCTCGTCGCGCCGCTCGCCGGCTGGCGGCGGCGGATCCGGCGCAACCTCGCGCTCGCCTGCCCGGAGCTCGCGCGCGACGAGGTCGAACGGCTGGTGCGCGCGGTGCCCGACAACATGGGCCGCTCGATCGCCGAGATCTATTCCGGCGCCGAATTCCTTGCCCGCGTGCGCGATCTGCCGATCGAGGGGCCGGGCGCCGAGGCGCTCGCCGCGGCCAGGGCCGCGCATCGGCCGGTCGTGCTCGCGCCCGGGCATTTCGGCAATTACGACGCCTGGCGCGGCGCGCTCACCGCGCGCGGCTATCCGGTCGGCGCGATCTACCGGCCGATGAACAACGCGCTCTTCAACCGCCATTACGTCGCCGCGATGTCGGAGATCGCCGAGCCGCTTTTTGCGCGCGACAAGGATCTGCGCGAGATGCTGCGGTTTCTGCGCGCGGGCGGCATGGTCGCCTTCGGCTTCGACCAGTATTTCCGCAAGGGCGCGGCGCTGCGCTTCTTCGGCCTGCCGGCGCCGACCCCGGTTTCCGCCGCCGAGATGGCGTTGCGGTTCGACTGCGACCTGATCCCGATCCAGGCGATCCGGCAGCCCGACGGGCTGAGCTTTCGCGTCCTCGTCGGCGCGCCGGTGCCGCATAGCGATGCCGCGACGATGACCCAGGCGCTGAACGATCAGCTCGAGGCACTGGTGCGCGCGCATATGGGCCAGTGGCTCTGGACGCATCGGCGCTGGAAGGGTGTGAAGGGCGGCTGAGCGGCGCGCGCGCCCCGGGTGCGGCTCAGTTCAGCCGCGCCGCCGCGAGGATCGCCCCGGGCAGCGGCACCGACTTGCCCGGCCGCGCGGTCTGCACGATCACCACCGCCGGCTCGTCGCCGTCGATCTTCGCGGTGAGCCGGGTCGGCGTGTGGCCATCCCATTCCGCGACCGCATGCCAGGCGGTGACGACATTGGCATAGTCGAGCACCATCCCGGCATTCTCGCCGCGCAGGATCTCGACGCGGGCCTGCGGCGCGAAGCGGACGATCTGCACCACGGTGCCGGTGTCGAGGGGCTTCGGCGCGGAAATCTCGATCTCGTATTGCCCCGCCGCGCCCGAAACCTGCAGCGCCACTTTCGGCGGCAGCGCGCGCTCGGCCGAGATCAGCGTGTCGAGATCGCCCTCGGTCGGGCCGACGAGGGAATGGTCGCCGCCGACGATCATCTGCGGCGTGTAGATCGTGCGCGAACCCGAGGCGCGGGCATAGGCCTTCTGCCGGGCGGTGAAGGCGGGCTGGGCGAAGGGATCCTCCCAGCCGAGATAATCCCAGTAATCGACATGCAGCGACAGCGCGATCACATCGGGGCGGGTGGCGAATTTCGCCAGGAGCTCATCGGCCGGCGGACAGGCGGAACAGCCCTGCGAGGTGAAGAGCTCGACCACCACCGGCGAGGGGGTCGGCGCGGCGGGTTTCGCCATCAGCGTGTTGATCGCCCCCGGCGCGGCGCCGGTCGCGGCCAGCGCATTGTCGAGCGCCTCGGTCAGGCTTTCGACGAGCGAGGGGCCCGAAAGCGTGCCCGGTGCGGGATGGCCCGGCGCCGTGGCGCCGCCCTGCCCCGGTCCGGGGCCGGCCGGCCCCTCCTGCGCGGCAGCGGTCAGGGCCCAGCCTCCGGCCAGAGCCAGGGCAAGCCATCCACCGATCGCGGCGCTGAAGATCGCGCGTGCCATGTCGCCCCTTTCTCCGTCTTTCCCTTCCTAAGCCGGCACCGGGTCCGATGCCAATCAAGGTTTTGCGAGATTGCCTCCCGCGCGGGCCCCGCCCGCAGGTGCCGCAGCCCTCAGCCGGAGTAATGCACGAGATGCTGCCCGCCGCCGAGCTCCCCCCGCGCGAGCCCGTCGCGCGGCACCCAGATCGACTGGCCGAAATCATGCTCGCGCCGGGTGCCGAGCTGGCTGTCGCCCGCGACCGAGATCAGCAGATCCTGCCCGCGGCGATCCGCCTCGCGGGTCTCGCCGATCTCGGTGAGCAGGCCAAAGAGCCGGTGCCCGCGCCAGCCGGTCAGCCGCGGCTCGAGGAAGGGGCGCAGCCCGGCCGGCAGGCGCAGCACCTCGGCGCGCGCGAAGGGGGCGAGCCCGGGCAGCCCGTAGCTGATCCGCAAGAGCTCCTCGAATTCGCCCGCGCGCAGCCCGCGCATCAGCGCGCAAAGCGTGTCGGCGCGGCCGTGGCTTGCGACGAGGGCGCGCCGCTCGGCCAGCATCGCGGCGAGTGCCGCGGGCTCGATCGGCGCGTCGCCGCGCGCGAGCGCCGCATCGCGCCAGGCCGCAAGCCGCGGCACGAATTCCGCGATCGGGCCGCGCAGATCCTCGGCAAAGGCCAGTTCGGCGCGCGCCCCGGGCATCTCGGCCGCGCGCAGGTTGAGCCGCGCATAGGCCTTCGGGTCGCGGTAATGCGCAAGCTTGCGGTCGATCTGCAGGATCAGCAGATCCGCCTCGCAGCCGGCGAGCCCCCAGCTGGTGATCCAGCTTTCCGGCTCGGCGCGGTTGCCCAGGGGCCCGGCGGCCGGGATCGCCGCGCTGTCGCGGAAGGGCAGCGGGTCGATCGGCCAGAAGGCGAAGAGCCCGCCCTCGACCCAATAGCCCGCCTCGCGCAGCGCGGGCAGATCCGCGGGGGCGGCGCGCGGGGTGGCCGCCGCCTGCTCCGCCGCGTCCAGATGCAGCGCGCAATAGCCGCCCTGCCCGCGGTCCCCCGCCGCGCCACCCTCGACGAAGATCAGAAGCGCGCCGGCGCGCAGCGGCGCGGGCGGCAGGCCGCCGGTCTCGGGCTCGGGCGCGAGATCGGAAAGCGCGATCTGGGCAAGGAAATGCAGCGGCAGATCGTCGCCCCCGCGCGGCCAGTCGCGCCCGGGCGGCAGCGCCGGCAGCCCGCCGAACCAGGACCGCGCCCCCTCCCAGGGCAGATAGGGCGAGCGCAGCGCGAGCGACCAGGCCGGCGCCTCCTCCGGGCGCTCCGCCGCGCCCGAAAGCCGCGCCCATTGCGCGGCAAGCCCGGTGCCGAGATCGACGCCCTCCCCGCGCGCATCAATGCCCCCCGTTGCGACGGCGCGCCCGCGCCCCGCCCCGAACAGCCTGCGGATCCAGTTCAGCATCTATCCCCTCTCGACGGCGCGACCCGCCGCTCCTCCTGCCCGCGCGCGCGGCCCGTCTCCGGGCGCCGCATGCGAGGCGCCCCATCCTGCCGCCGGAATCGGGCCGCTTCAAGGCGGTCGCGGAGCGGCATCGGCGCGCAGCCGCCGGTTTCAGTGTGCAATGGTATACAAATTTCGACCTCCCCCCTTGAACGACTCCTTGCGTTGGGGCAAGAACCTCGCAGCGATACCCTATTGATCCCATGGGAGGCCAAGACATGACCGTCGTCACCGGCAAGGACAGCGCCAAGACCCGCCGCACGCTCAGCGTGGGGGGCACGAGCTATGCCTATTACTCGATTCCCGCCGCGCAGGACGCGGGCCTGGGCGATTTCTCGAAGCTGCCCGCTTCGCTGAAGGTCGTCCTCGAGAACCTGCTGCGCTTCGAGGATGGCGGCTTCTCCGTCTCGGTCGACGACATCAAGGCCTTTGGCGACTGGGCGAAGATGGGCGGCAAGAACCCGCGCGAGATCGCCTATCGCCCGGCGCGCGTGCTGATGCAGGACTTCACCGGCGTTCCCGCCGTGGTCGACCTCGCCGCGATGCGCGACGGCATCAAGGGGCTCGGCGGCGACGCGCAGAAGATCAACCCGCTGGTGCCCGTCGACCTCGTGATCGACCACTCGGTGATGATCGACGAATTCGGCAATCCGCGCGCCTTCCAGCGCAACGTCGAGCTGGAATATGAGCGCAACATGGAGCGCTATCAGTTCCTGAAATGGGGTCAGGGCGCGTTCGAGAACTTCCGCGTCGTGCCGCCCGGCACCGGCATCTGCCACCAGGTGAACCTCGAATACCTCGCGCAGACCGTCTGGACCGACAAGGATCAGAACGGTGAGCTCGTGGCCTACCCGGACACGCTCGTCGGCACCGACAGCCACACCACGATGGTGAACGGCGCGGCCGTGCTCGGCTGGGGCGTGGGCGGGATCGAGGCCGAGGCCGCGATGCTCGGCCAGCCCGTCTCGATGCTGATCCCGGAAGTCGTCGGCTTCAAGCTGACCGGCGCGATGGTCGAAGGCACCACCGGCACCGACCTCGTGCTGAAGGTCGTGCAGATGCTGCGCAAACACGGCGTGGTCGGCAAATTCGTCGAATTCTACGGCGAAGGCCTCGACAAGCTGCCGCTGGCGCAGCGTGCGACGATCGCCAACATGGCGCCGGAATATGGCGCGACCTGCGGCTTCTTCCCGATCGACGCGGAAACCCTGCGCTACCTCAAGCAGACCGGCCGCTCGGAAGAGCGCATCGCGCTGGTCGAGGCCTATGCGAAGGAAAACGGCTTCTGGCGCGGCGCGGATTACGCCCCGGTTTACTCGTCGACGCTCGAGCTCGACATGGGTTCGATCGTCCCGGCGATCTCGGGTCCGAAGCGCCCGCAGGACTACCTGCCGCTCACCGACGCGAAGTCGAGCTTCGCCAAGGTCGTCGCGGGGTATCGCGGCATCGACGTCTCGGCCGAGGCCGCGGCGATGGCCTCCGAGGGCGACACCGCCACGAAGCCGGTCGATGTCTGCAAATCGGTCGCCGTCGAAGGCAAGGATTACAAGGTCGGTGACGGCTCGGTCGTGATCGCCTCGATCACGTCCTGCACCAACACCTCGAACCCCTATGTGCTGATCGGCGCCGGTCTCGTCGCCCGCAAGGCGCGTGCGCTTGGCCTGACCGCGAAGCCCTGGGTGAAGACCTCGCTCGCCCCCGGGTCGCAGGTCGTGCAGGAATACCTGAAGGCCGCCGATCTGCAGGACGATCTTGACGCGCTCGGCTTCAACATCGTCGGCTTCGGCTGCACCACCTGCATCGGCAACTCGGGCCCGCTGGGCGATCCCGCGATCTCGAAGGCGATCAACGACAACGACCTCGTCGCCGCGGCCGTGCTCTCGGGCAACCGCAACTTCGAAGGCCGGATCTCGCCCGACGTGCGCGCGAACTTCCTCGCCTCGCCGCCGCTCGTGGTCGCCTATGCGATCGCCGGCGACATGAACATCGACCTCTCGAGCGAGCCGATCGCCACCTCGAAGGACGGCAAGCCGGTCTTCCTCAAGGACATCTGGCCGACCGACGCGGAGATCGCCGAGCTCGTCGACAAATGCGTGACCCGCGAGGCCTTCCTTGCGAAATACGCCGATGTGTTCAAGGGCGACACCAACTGGCAGGGCGTGAAGACCACCGAGGGTGAAACCTACGACTGGCCGGCGCAATCGACCTACATCCAGAACCCGCCCTACTTCCAGGGTATGGCGAAGGAGCCGGGCGTGATCTCGAACGTCACCAACGCGCGTGTTCTCGCGGTGCTGGGCGACATGATCACCACCGACCACATCTCGCCCGCGGGCTCGTTCAAGCCGACCACCCCGGCCGGCAAATACCTGACCGAGCGCCAGGTCGCCCCGAAGGACTTCAACAGCTACGGCTCGCGCCGCGGCAACCACGAAGTCATGATGCGCGGCACCTTCGCCAATATCCGCATCAAGAACGAGATGCTGGATGGCGTCGAGGGCGGCTTCACCAAGGGCCCGAACGGCGAACAGACGACGATCTTCGACGCCTCGATGGAATATCAGGCGGCGGGCATCCCGCTGGTGATCTTCGGCGGCATCGAATACGGCGCGGGTTCGTCGCGTGACTGGGCGGCGAAGGGCACCAACCTGCTCGGCGTCAAGGCGGTCATCGCGGAGAGCTTCGAGCGGATCCACCGTTCGAACCTGATCGGCATGGGCGTCATCCCCTTCGAGTTCACCGGCGGCGACAACCGCAAGACGCTCGGCCTGACCGGCGACGAGGTGGTGACGATCGAAGGCCTCGCCGGCGACATCAAGCCGCTCTCGCTGGTGCCCTGCACCATCACCTACAAGGACGGTTCGGTGAAGACGATCCAGCTCAAGGCGCGGATCGATACCGAGGTCGAGATCGAATATCTGAAGAACGGCGGCGTGCTGCACTACGTGCTGCGCAACCTCGCCAAGGCCTGATCTTCCGGTCCGAGACAGAACAAAAGGCCCCGCGATTGCGGGGCCTTTTATCTATTCGAGCCCCCGAAGCTGGCGCGCGGCGCGCCGCTCTTAGCCGGGCGTTAAGGCCTTCGCCCCAGGCTGGGGGCGAAAGAGGCGCCGGCCGGCAGGTTTCCGCGCGCGGCCTTGCGTCGCATCGCGCCGGCGGGAGGCCGTGTTGCGCCGGCGCCGTCATTTCGCCAAACTCGCCCTGTATCAGGGCGCCAAACCCCAACCGGGATCTGCGGGACGGATCCCCCGATTTCGACGGACCGGATCCGATGCCGCATCGCCCCCTTCTCCCGACCGCCCTCGCGCTCGCGCTGCTCGCCGGCTGCGCCACGGCCCCCGCGCCTGCGCCGGAGATCACCTCGCAGGCGGCCAGCTCCTACCTGCCGGGGCGGGTGATCTGGACCGACGGGCATGGCGATCTCGCCGTCGCCGCGGCAGGGGCGGCGCGCTGCACCGCGACCAGCAGCGCCGAGGCGGCCGCCGCGCTCGCGCAGACCAACGCCGTGCGCGCGCAATCGGGGCTTCCCCCGCTCGCGATCAACCCCGCGCTGCAACGGGTGGCGGAGAAACACGCCTGCGACATGGCGAGCCGCGGGCTGATGACCCATGCGGGATCGAGCACGACCGGCCCGCTCGCCCGCGCCAAGCAGCAGGGCTACCGGCCGCGGGTGATCTCGGAAAACATCGCCGCCGGCGCGGCGGGGCGCTTCACGCTCGGCGGCACGCTCGAACAATGGGGCCTCTCGCCCAAGCACCGCGCGAATATCACCATCGCCCGGATGAAGGAGTTCGGCATCGGCCATGCCGTGGCGGCCGATGGCAAGACGGTGTTCTGGGCAGCGGTCTACGCGACGCGGTAGGGGGCGGTAGCTTTCCCGTTCTGCTGCGACAGAGTCCAAAGACCCGCTATTGCAGGGGGCTTTTCTGTAAGGCATGATTTCCGCATTCGAGCGGGTGGTGATGATGCCTTCGGAGTTCATTTCTGCGGATAACCTCAGTGATTTTGAGCGCGCATACTTCACTGAACTCGGAATTCTCACAACGGAGGGCGTAGATCGCAAGCGGGCAGAAAGAGCCTTTGAACGGGCCTCCCAGATTCGAGACTTCGAGATCGAAATGTACTGGAAACGCGCCACCTATTTCTGGGGGTTTCAGGCCGCGTTCATGGCAACGATCGCGGTTCTTCTGAACGGCGGGATCAAGGACAGCTGGGCTCCCCTTTTTGGAAGCGGCGTCGCGCTGATTGCCATTATCGTATCATGGCTCTGGTCAGACATGAGTCGCGGCGCGAAGTTCTGGCAAAACAATTGGGAACGGCACGTCGACATGCTTGAGCCCTATTTTACAGGTCAGCTTTACAGGCTTTATCCCGCAAGAACAAAGCTCAATAGACCTCCTTCCGTCTCACGCATAAACCTCTCGGTTATCCGTGCTCTCGTCCTTCTCTGGTTCGCCAGCTATTTGGTTCTGGGATATGCGGCTTTCCTAGAAAAGCCACTTCAGAAATTTTGCCACAGCAACTGGCCAAATGTGCTTCCGCTGACCATTTTGGTCCCAACTATGCTGGCCGCTTTTCTGTTCACGAAACTCGTCGATCAAACCGACTTCTCGGAAAAGAACACCTCCGATCAGGAGGATAAGACCTTCGACAATCCGATCTATGCTCCTCCCGAAGGTCCAGTCTTGCACAAGCGCAGCAAGCTACGTTGACCCCCTTGCGCACGCCCCACTCCCTCCCAATATCCCCTCCATGTTAAGGAGGTTCACATGACCGACACCCGCGCCCTCTATATCGAACAGCGCATCGCGAACGAGACGCCCTCGGCGCTCGTCGCCTATCTGCTCTGGTTCTTCCTGGGCTTCTTCGGCGCGCATCGCTTCTACCTCGGGCGCTGGGTCTCGGGGCTCATGATGCTCGTGCTCTTCGGCATCGGCTCGGCGCTGACCTTCCTGCTCGTGGGCTATATCCCGCTCGCGCTGGTCGGGCTCTGGTGGCTGATCGACGCGCTCATGATCCCGTCGATGATCGCCTCCGACCGCGCCTGGCTGCGCTACGAGATCGCGCGCGAGCTGCCCTAGGCGAGCGCCACCAGCACCGCCCCCGCACCGATCAGCGCGACGCCGAGCCAGGCGAGCGGGGGCAGGTGTTCGCCGAGGAAGATCACGGCGAAGATCGCGACGAGCACCACCGAGAGCTTGTCGATCGGCGCGACGCGGGCAGCGTCACCCAGGCTGAGCGCGCGGAAGTAGCACAGCCACGACGCCCCCGTCGCAAGCCCCGAAAGCACGAGGAACAGCCCTGCGCGCGGCTCGATCGCCGCGATCCCGCGCAGCTTGCCGGTCGCCCAGACGATCGCGCCAAGCACCAGCGCCACCACCAGCGTGCGCAGCCAGGTCGCGAGATCGCTGTCGATGCCGCCGACGCCGATCTTCGCGAAGATCGCGGTCAGCGCCGCGAAGACGGCGGCGAGCCCCGCCCAGAATTGCCAGCTTGCCAGGATGATCTGCATCGCGCCCCCTTTCCCGGGACGCGCCCGGGGTCACTTCTTCTTGCCCAGAAGGCCACGCGGACCGCCCGCGATCAAGAGCGCGACATCCGCCATCGCCACCATCGGCGAGACGCCGACCGGCAGCGCGATATAGCGCGGGCGCCATTCGGGGGCGAATTTCTGCTTGAAGGCGCGCAGCCCCTCGAAGTTGTAGAACGCCCCGCCGTGACGGAAGAGCAGCGCGCCGAACCGGTTCCAGAGCCGCGCCGTGCGCCGCTCGCTCAGCCCCGCCAAGGGCGCCATGCCGAGCGAGAATTCCTCCGCCCCCTCGGCGCGGTAATGCTCGATCAGCGCCAGGAAGAGATATTCGATCATCCCCGAGGCCTCCTCGGGCAGGTAGCGCATCAGATCGACCGCGACGCGCCGCCCGCTGCCCGGGGCGAGGATATTGGCAAAGGCGAGCGCCCTGCCCCCGCGCCGCACCACCGCGACCGGGAAATGGTTGAGATAGTCTTCCTCGAAGCGGCCGACGGAAAACCCCTTCTCGCGCCCGACCTTGTCGCCCAGCCAGGCGTCGGAGATCCCGCGCAGCTCGGCGATCAGCGCCTCGGAATGCGGCGGGGCATGCACCTCGACGCCGTGGCCCTCGCGGTTGCACTTGTTATAGGCGGCGCGCATCGACTTGTAGCGGCTGCCGGCCAGCGAGAAATCGGGCAGACGGATCACCGCCTCCTCGCCGACCTTGTGCAGGGCGAGGCCCATCTCGATCATCAGCGGCAGGTGGCGGTCGGAGATTTCGTAGAAGACGGGGCGGCAATTCGCCTGCTGCGCCGCCTCGACGAAATCCCAGCCGAGCGCATGGACGGAGCGCGGCGCGCCGACCGGATCGCCGAAGACGATCCAGCTCTTGCGGCGGCGCCCGAACATCACGAAGGCCGCGCCATCCTCGGAAAAGCGCAGCTCCTTGTCGCCGGCCAGCGCGAGACAGGCCTGCGGATCCTCCTGCGTGGCGACGATGCGCGCGGCATGGGCGAGCTTTTCCTCGCTGGTCTCGACGGTCTGGCGCCGCGCCGGCTGCAACGCGAGATAGATCGTGAAGAGCAGCAGCACCGCGGAACCCGCGAGCCCCGCGCGCAGCGAACGCGGCGTGTTGGCGGAGCGCGCGAAGTCGATCCAGAGGTCGTGCGAATAGGGCGTCGCCTGATGCACGAAGAAGAAGAAGCCCGCGGCGGAGATCAGCACCGCGGCGACGAGGGCGAACCAGGAGGGGCCGAGCACGCCCTCGGTGATCTGCGTCTCGCGGTAGAATTCGCGCTTGAAGGGCAGCAGCACGAGCGCGCCGAGCGCGAGCAGCGCGGCGCTTTCATAGTCGAAATCGTTCAGAAGTGAGGCGACGACGCCGCCCGCAAGCGCCGCCAGCGTCAGCCAGAAGGCGCCCGAGACGCGGCGGATCAGCCCGTGCGAGAGAATGAGCAGCACGATCCCCATCACCGAGGAGACGAGCGTGCCGCCCTCGAGCAGGATCGCGCCGACGAGGTCATTGTCGTCGACTGCCGAGGCGCGCACCGAGGGCATCAGCGAGACGGCGACGAGATAGGCGCCGAAGCCGAAGGCCCAGGCGCCGCTGAGCCAGGGCACCATGCCGGCGATCGCGCTGAAGGCGGGGCGCATCGGCTCGGAGATCTCGCCGAAGATCCGCACCGCCCAGCCGCCCGCGAGGCGCGCCTCGTTCAGCGAGACGATGACGAAGGCGATGGCGAAGGGCAGCAGGTAATAGATCATGCGGAACATTACGAGCGCCGCGGCGATCTCGCCCATCTGCGTGCCCGGCGGCATCGCCGCCATCACCACCGTCTCGAAGACGCCGACCCCGCCCGGCACGTGGCTGAGCACGCCGACCATCGTCGCGGTGGCGTAAATCGCCATGAAGGTGACGAAATCGGGGGCGCCGGGGGGTAGGAGAACATAAAGCGTGAGCGCCGCGCAGGAGCTGTCGAAAAGCGCGATCACCATCTGCCCGGTGAGGATGCGGGGGGAGGGCATCGACAGCTCGAAGCGGCGCCATTTCAAGGACTTGCCGGAGAAGGCGAGCGCGTAGAGCAGGCTCAGCGTGCCGACGCCGCCGAGAAGCGCGAGCGACCGCACCGCCGCCTCGGAGAGCGGCAGGATGCCGGTCAGCGCGGCCGGGTGCAGGGCGAGGGCGAAGACGCCGACGAGGGTGAGCCCGGTCCCCATCGCGATCGCGATATAAGAGGCGAGCGCCGCAACCTCGAAAGCGTTGAGGCCAAAGGCGGAATAGATCCGGTAGCGCACCGCCCCGCCCGAGAGCACCGAGATCCCGATCGTATTGCCGAAAGCATAGCCGAGGAACCCGCCCAGCGCGACGACGCGCAGCGGCAGTTTCTTCTCGAGATATTGCAGCGCCCAGAAATCATAGCCGATGAGCGCGGTGTAGCCCGTCGCGGTGGCGGCCAGCGCGGTGAGCAGCACGTGCCAGGGCGTCGCCTTCATCTGCGCGACGATATCGGCGGCATGGACGGGTTTGAGCAGGTGGTGCAGCGCCCAGAGGCCAAGCGCGAAAAGCGCAAAGCCCAGAAGCACCGGCCCGAGATGGCGCAAGGGATTGCGCCGGGCGGAGGCCGCTTGCGGCTCCGTCATCGCGGCCCCTCCTGCATGCTCGCCTCCTCCGATCTTCCGGCCCCTGAGTTACAGGATTCGCGGCCCGGCACAAGGGTTTGGGAGCCCGGGCGCACGCAATTTCGCCGCCGCGGCGCGGCATTCAGGCGGCGGAGCGGATCGGAAATTCGGCCAGAAGTGCCGCCTGTTCGGGGCTGAGCGCCTCGGGACGCACGATATAGGTGTGGATCGAAAAGGTGACGAGGCCGGTGCGCGGCAGCCGCATCAGCCCCTGCCGCTCGACGCGGATGAAGGGGAGATCCGTCTCGGGCGCGCGGCCCGCGGATTCGGTGCGCGGGTTGTGGAGCGGCCCGCCGAAGTGATGCGCGGTGCCCCGCATCAGCACGCGGCCCGGCTGCACCCCATCCATCAGCCGCTGCACGCGGCGGCCGAGATCCTCGGTATATTTCGCGACCGGGCGGTGGATGCCCATCATCGGCCGGCCGAGTTTCTCGGCAAGCGTCCAGCCCGCGGGAAAGCAGAGCACGGCGCCCGTGAGGACGTGCCCCTCCGGCCCCTCGGCCATCAGGCAGAAATCCTCCTGCACGAGCCGGCCAAGCGTGGCGAGCGGGGCTGCGGGATCGAGCGGCACGCTGACGCCATCGGGGCGAAGCGCGACACCGCCCTCAAGCGCGATGCCAAGCGCGGGCAGAAGCGGCAGCACCGTCTCGTAAAGCTCGGCCGCACCCGCCTCGCCCGCGGGGGTCATCGCGAGCACCTTGTCGGGCGCCTCGGCGATCAGCCGGTCACGCTCGGCCATCTGGCCGGCATAGGCGCTGTCGGCCTCGAGCCAGTCTTCCATCGGGATCGGCACGATGCCGGGCAGGCGCCGCGTGCGGTCGTCGGCCCAGGGCGCGAAGGGGAGCGAGCTTTGCAGGATCGTCGTCATGGCGCGAGAGGAGCGCCAAATCGCGCGGTGTGCAAGAGGGATCGTGCGGAGGGGGCGCCGCCCCCGCCCTGCGGGCCCCCCCGAGGTATTTATGGCAAGATGAAAACCCCCGTCCTTCATCTTGCCAAAAATACCTCGGGGGTGAATTGGCGCAGCCAAGAGGGGGCAGCGCCCCCTACCCCCGCCGATACTCCGAGCGCATCGTGTAATCCTTGCGCGGCCCCTTCACCCGCCATTCCGCGCTCCATGCGGGCCAGGCGGCGAAATCATAGCTGACGCGGTAATCGTCGGGGTCGCACCAGTGCTGCGCGGCGGGGGCTGTGGGCGAAAACCAGTGGAACGGTCGGCCGTCGTCGAAGAAGACAGCAATCTCCTCCCCCTCCGCGCGCCACAGATAGGCCCGCTCGGCCCGCATCGGCGTGGCGCCCGGCAGGGTGAGCTCGCCTTCCTCGTGATAGCGCAGGGCCTCCCCCTCGGGGGTGAAGCGCGCCTGCCCGGTGAAGCGCGCGGCGGCGCCCTGGGCCGGCACGATCACCCGCTCGAGCCGCCAGAGCCCCAGAAAATCCTGCAATGCGGGCATTCGGCCCCCTCCCGTGCTTGCCCGAGCGGCGCGCGCAGTCTAGAAGCCCGGCAAACCCGTCACAAGCATGAGGCCCGCCATGATCCCGCGCTATTCCCGCAAAGAGATGGTCGACATCTGGGAACCCGCCACCAAGTTCAAGATCTGGTATGAGATCGAGGCCCATGCCTGCGACGCGCAGGCCGCGCTCGGCGTCATTCCGAAGGAAAGCGCCGCGGCCGTCTGGAAGGCGAAGGATGTCGATTTCGACGTCGCCCGCATCGACGAGATCGAGGCCGTGACCAAGCATGACGTGATCGCCTTCCTCACGCATCTGGCCGAGCACATCGGTTCGACCGAGGCGCGCTTCGTGCACCAGGGGATGACCTCGTCGGACGTGCTCGACACCACGCTCAACGTGCAGCTCGTGCGCGCCTCCGACATCCTGCTGAAGGACATGGACCGGGTGCTCGCCGCGCTGAAGAAGCGCGCCTTCGAGCACAAGGACACGGTGCGCATCGGCCGCTCGCACGGCATCCACGCCGAGCCGACCACGATGGGCCTGACCTTCGCGCGCTTCTACGCCGAGATGGACCGCAACAAGAACCGTCTGGAAAAGGCGCGCTACGAGGTCGCCACCGGCGCGATCTCGGGCGCCGTCGGCACTTTCGCCAATATCGACCCGGCGGTCGAGGAACATGTCTGCGAGAAGATGGGCCTGCGCCCCGAGCCGATCTCGACCCAGGTGATCCCGCGCGACCGCCACGCGATGTTCTTCGCCACGCTCGGCGTGGTGGCCTCGTCGATCGAGAATATCGCGATCGAGATCCGCCACATGCAGCGCACCGAGGTGCTCGAGGCCGAGGAATTCTTCTCCAAGGGGCAGAAGGGCTCCTCGGCGATGCCGCACAAGCGCAACCCGGTGCTGAGCGAGAACCTCACCGGCCTCTCGCGCCTTGTCCGCATGGCGGTGGTGCCCGCGCTGGAGAACGTCGCGCTCTGGCACGAGCGCGACATCTCGCACAGCTCGGTCGAGCGCGGCATCGGCCCCGACGCCACGGTGACGCTCGATTTCGCGCTGAACCGGCTTGCGGGGCTCGTCGAGAACCTCGTGATCTATCCCGAGAACATGCTGAACAACCTGCATAAATTCAAAGGGCTGGTGATGTCGCAGCGGGTGCTGCTCGCGCTGACCCAGGCCGGTGTCAGCCGCGAGGACGCCTATCGCCTCGTGCAGCGCAACGCGATGAAGGTCTGGGAGAAGGGCGCCGATTTCAAGACGGAACTGCTCGCCGACCCGGAAGTGACCGCCGCGCTCTCCCCCGCCGAGATCGAGGAGAAATTCGACCTCGGCTATCACACGAAGCACGTCGACACGATCTTCCGTCGCGTGTTCGGCGAGGCCTGATCACGGATCCGTGATACGGGGATCGGCCCGATTCGTGGTCTCCTGACCGGACAAGGAAAGGAGACCACCATGAAGACGATCCTCGCCTCGATCCCGCTGGCGCTCCTGCCGGCGCTGGCCCCTGCCCTCGCGCAGGCCGATTGCCCCTATGAGACGCGCGCGACGCTCAGCTGTCCCACCGGCACGCAATGGGACACGCAGACGAAAAGCTGCGTGACACCCGCGAGCTGAACGCCGATTTTGCGCCGCCGATAACCGCCTCTTAACGCGCGGCTGCGATGATGCCCCATGCTTCGCAGGCTTCGGAGGCACAGGTGAACGCTCTTGCCCAATTGAAACCCCTCGGCCAGCTGACCGCGGGCGGTCTGGCGCCGCGCAAGGAACTGACGCGGCAGCAGAAGGCCGCGATCATCGTGCGGCTGCTCGCCTCGGAAGGGGCGAAACTGCCGCTCTCCGAGCTGAGCGAGGATCAGCAGACCTCGCTCACCGAGGCGATCGCGACGATGTCGCTGATCGACCGCGACACCATGCACGAGGTCGTCGCCGAATTCTGCAGTGAGCTCGAAGCCGTGGGGCTGACCTTCCCCGGCGGGCTCGACGGGGCGCTGAGCCTGCTCGACGGCCAGCTCTCCGCCTCTGCGACCACGCGTCTGCGCAAGATGGCCTCCGGCACCTCGCGCGCAGACCCGTGGGAGCGGATCGCCGGGCTTTCCGCCGATCTGCTGCTGCCCGTCCTCGCCGAGGAAAGCGTCGAGGTGGGGGCGGTGATGCTCTCGAAATTCTCGGTCGCGAAATCGGCGGAGCTGCTCGGCCGGCTGCCACCCGAGAAGGCGCGGCGCATCGCCTATGCGGTCTCGCTCACCGGCAATGTCGCGCCGGAAACCGTGCTGCGCATCGGTCTCGCGCTCGCCAGCCAGCTTGACGCGGTGCCGCCCAAGGCCTTCGACGAGGGGCCGGTGGAACGCGTCGGCGCGATCCTGAACTATGCCGCCGCGGCGACCCGCGACGATGTGCTCAAGGGGCTCGAAGAGGAGGATCAGATCTTCGCCGAACAGGTGAAGAAGGCGATTTTCACCTTCGCCAATATCCCCGCCCGGATCGAGCCGCGCGACATTCCGAAGATCCTGCGCGCGGTCGACCAGCCGAAGCTGATCATGGCGCTCGCCGGGGCGAAGGGACCGACGGAGAAATCCGCCGAATTCATCCTCGCCAATATGTCGCAGCGCATGGCGGCGAACCTGCGCGACGAGATGGCGAACCTCGGCAAGGTGAAGGACAAGGATGCGGAGGAGGCGATGAATGCCGTCGTCGCCGCGATCCGCGAGCTCGAAGCCGCGGGCGAACTCTATTTCGTCGCGGAAGACGAGGACTGAGCCCCACAAACGGTCGGGCATACGGTTTTCGGTGGCGCCCGGCGGCGGTCGCCGCCAAGGTTCTCCCAAACGGAGGGAACCGCCATGCGCCGGATCATCGACGGCCTGCCCGAGGGGCTCGACCTCTCGGCGCTGCGCAGCGGCAAGGCCGGGGCCTGGTCGCGCGACGAAACCGTCTTCGGCCCCGACGGCCGCTCTTTCGCAACCGCCTTCGACATCGTCGAGGCCTCGATGGGGAATGAGATGGGGCGGTTGCTCTGGGGCAGCTGGGCGGAGGGCCGACCACAGATCCTCGGGCATCTGCCGACGCCGCTCACCTGCTGGTCGCGCCCCTTCTGCCACTGGCTCGCGCCGGGCCTCTTCGTGGTGAAGATCGCCACGCCGGAGGGGCGCCTGCCGCTCCTCGCGATCGACATCGCGCGCGGTTTTCAGCGCCTTGGCCGGGACACCCCGGCCTCCCGCCCCGCCGAGATCACCGCCGGCGATCTCTCGGCGGAGTTCCGCGACCAGCCCTGACCCCGGCCCCCTTTTTCTTGGCGGAAATACTCCGGGGGGGTCGAGGCATCGCCTCGGCGGGGGCAGCGCCCCCTCCCCGCTCTCCCCCCGCGCCGCGGCCTTTGGCAAGGCGCCGCCGATGTTACCGCAACCACCGAATGTTTTCGCTATCATCTTGATTCGGCGTCTTTATCGACTTTGCATACCGTGGTATTCCGCGCGAAATTTCGGGATCTGCGCGCCGCCCCGCCCCAGGTGCGCCAATCGGGAGAGCGATCATGACCGTCACCATCGGGATCAACGGCTTCGGCCGCATCGGCCGCTGCACGCTGGCCGCCATCGCGGAAACCGCGCGCAACGACGTGCAGGTGGTGAAGATCAACGCCACCGGCCCGATCGAGACCAATGCCCATCTGCTGAAATACGACTCGGTTCATGGCCGGTTCGAGACCCCGGTGAAGGTCGAAGGCAAGACGCTTGACCTCGGCCGCGGCCCGATCGAGGTGATGTCGACCTATCACCCCGAGGAGCTGAACTGGGACGGCGTCGATGTCGTGCTCGAATGCACCGGCAAGTTCAACTCGCGCGAAAAGGCCGCGGTGCACCTCGGCCGCGGCGCGAAGCGCGTGCTGGTCTCGGCGCCCGCCACCCATGCCGACAAGACCGTCGTCTACGGCGTGAACCACCGCGATCTGCGCCCCGAACATGAGGTCGTCTCGAACGGCTCGTGCACCACGAACTGCCTCGCCCCGCTCGCCAAGGTGCTGAACGACGCGATCGGCATCGAATCGGGGATCATGACCACGATCCACAGCTATACCGGCGACCAGCCGACGCTCGACCGCCGCCACAAGGATCTCTACCGCGCGCGTTCCGCCGCGATGGCGATGGTGCCGACCTCGACCGGCGCCGCGAAGGCGATCGGCGAGGTTCTGCCGGAGCTTGCCGGCAAGCTCGACGGCACCTCGATGCGCGTGCCGACCCCGAACGTCTCGGCGGTCGACCTGACCTTCATCGCCGGCAAATCGGTGAGCAAGCACGACGTCAACGAGATCGTGCGCGAGGCGGCCGAGGGCTACATGGGCATGGTGCTCTCCTACGACCCGGAGCCGAAGGTCTCGATCGACTTCAACCACACGCCCTATTCGTCTATCTTCGCCCCGGACCAGACCAAGGTCACCGGCGGCAAGCTCGTCCGGGTGCTGGCCTGGTACGACAACGAATGGGGCTTCTCCTGCCGCATGGCCGACGTGGCCGCGGCGATGGGGCGGCTTCTGCACTGATCCCGGGCCGGGCCCGGGTTGCGAGGGGAAATGACGACCCAGATCGCGATCGGGCTCGGCGCCGTGATCCTGCTGGCCTTCGGGCTGGATGCCGCTCTTTATCACAGCGCCGGCGCGCTGTTTCTTGCGGCAAAAATCGTGGATCTCATTGATTGGGTAGCCTTCTGGCGCTGAATGCGCCACTCTGCTGTTGACCTTTCGGACAGGCCGGCGATGCTGGCGCCAATTGTTCGAGGGCTCGGCAGAGTCAAAGGAGGCAATATGACAGTCAAGGTGGCAATCAACGGCTTCGGCCGTATCGGGCGTAACGTGCTGCGCGCGATCATCGAATCGGGGCGCACCGATATCGAGGTGATCGCGATCAACGATCTCGGCCCGGTCGAGACCAACGCGCATCTGCTGCGCTTCGATTCGGTGCATGGCCGCTTCCCGGCCGAGGTGACCACCGGCGAGGACTGGATCGACGTCGGCCGCGGGCCGATGAAGGTGACCGCGATCCGCAATCCCGCCGACCTGCCCTGGTCGGATGTCGATGTGGTGATGGAATGCACCGGCATCTTCACCTCGAAGGAAAAATGCCTCGCGCATCTGGAAAACGGCTCGAAGCGGGTGCTGATCTCGGCGCCGGGCGACGGCGCGGACAAGACCATCGTCTTCGGCGTGAACGACAAGACGCTGACGAAGGATGATCTCGTCGTCTCGAACGCGAGCTGCACCACGAACTGCCTCAGCCCGGTGGCGAAGGTTCTCAACGATGCGATCGGCATCGAAAAGGGCTTCATGACCACGATCCACAGCTATACCGGCGACCAGCCGACGCTCGACACGATGCACAAGGATCTGTATCGCGCCCGCGCCGCGGCGCTGAGCATGATCCCGACCTCGACGGGTGCGGCCAAGGCCGTGGGCCTCGTGCTGCCGGAACTGAAGGGCAAGCTTGACGGCGTGGCGATCCGCGTGCCGACGCCGAACGTCTCGGTCGTCGATCTCGTCTTCACCGCGAAGCGCGCGACCACCGTCGAAGAGGTCAACGCCGCGATCGAAGCCGCCGCGAATGGCCCGCTCAAGGGCATTCTCGGCTTCACGAAGTACAAAAACGTCTCGATGGACTTCAACCACGACAGCCATTCCTCGGTCTTCCACATGGATCAGACCAAGGTGATGGAAGGCACGATGGTGCGCATCCTGACCTGGTACGACAACGAATGGGGCTTCTCGAACCGGATGTCCGACACCGCGGTGGCGATGGGCAAGCTGATCTGAGGCCGGAGGGGGCGCTGCCCCCGCCGAGGCGCTGCCTCGGCCCCCCGGAGTATTTACGCCAAGAAAAAGGGGCTGCGGTTTCGCGGCCCCTTTTGTCTGGCCCTGCAGGCACTGCAATGCTGCATTGCGGCAAAACCGGGTTGTTAGCGCAAACGAGAGCCCCTATCTTGGCTCTTCGGGCAATCC
>NZ_JBFXGV010000036.1:0-35010 GCF_050177655.1 Paenirhodobacter sp. | reverse complement strand
CGCGGAGCTGCAAGTCCGCATCGCTGTGCTGAATGGCTACACCGGGCTTGGCATACCCGTCACAGTGGCCGTAGGATAAGTCCGTCCGGGGAAAGGGGAACTCCGCTCAGAACCTGATTTATGCAACAAGGCCGCATTGCCCCGCCCGATCAATGCCCCGCCGGTCAGGCCAAGGCCCTCGACATTCGCGCCGAGCGTATAGTTGACCGAGGCACTCACCGCATCCCAGGAGCTGTCGTCCGCACGCTCGATGACCACGTCGCCGACATTGTCGACCTCGTATCTATCGTAGCCATCCCCACCGATCATCGTGTCCGCCCCAGCCCCGCCGACGAGCGAGTCGTTGCCATCGCTCCCCACCAGGCGATCCGCACCGGGCCCTCCGTCGAGCAGATCGGCGTCACTTCCCGCCCCGCCATTGAGCCGATCGTTGCCGACGCCGCCAAAGATCGCGTCACGCCCATATCCGCCGTCGATCACGTCATTGCCGGCACCGGCTTCGATCCGGTCATCCCCATCGCCCGAACGCACGGTGTCGTCCCCGCCACCCGCCTGAATGAAGACCGTGTCCCAGAGGGAAGTCGCGTCGAGCAGATTGCTCTGTTCATTGCCACCGAGCCATTCGACATCCGCATTGATGATCAGGCTTTCGACGTTCTCCGGCAGCGTAAAATGAATGAAGTCCGTGTTGAGATAGATCCGGTCGAACCCGTTTCCGGCCTCCTCGACGACATCGACGACGGCGGAGCCATTGATATATTCGAAATAGTAGGTATCATTCCCCGGCCCGCCGTAAAGCACGTCATTGCCCGCCGAAAGGTAGAGGATGTCGTTGCCCGCCCCGCCATAGAGGCGATCGTTGCCCGAACTGCCCTCGAGCGTGTCGGCCCCGCCACGACCGAACAGGATCAGGTTTTCCGAAGTGTAACGGTAAAGATAATCTGCACCGGCAGTGTCGTTGATGCGAATCGACATCGGTCTACTCCATTTGATAAAATGCCCGAAGAGCCTACGAGGAGGCCGGCCCCGATCAAGCGCGGTGTGCGGTTTTGCTTGCGCCCACGCGGCGTCACGCGCGGCTCTGCCCAGATCCCGGGCAGATGTCGGAGCACCTGCCTCTCGGCCCTCCTCCCCATCGCCCCCGCCGCGGCGCGAAAACTTGACCCGGTCGGTCGGGTTTCTTGTCGCATCGCGGGCGCCCTGCTATGACGGGGCGATGATCACGCAGAAGATGAAATATGCGCTCAAGGCGCTGATGGTGCTCGGCGACGAGAAGCTCGGCAGCGGCCAGGCGCTCCGGATCGAGGAGATCGCGCGCCGCTCGGGGGCGCCGAAGCGTTTCCTCGAACACATCCTGCTCGATGTGCGCAACGCCGGGATCATCGCCTCGACCCGCGGCCGCGCCGGCGGCTACACGCTGATCAAGGAGCCCGCGCAGGTCTCGATCTCCGAATTGCTGCGGCTGATTGACGGGCCGATCGCGCCGCTGCCCTGCCTCTCGCGCAAGGCCTATCAGCGCTGCGAGGACTGCACCGACGAGGCGACCTGCCGGATCCGGCGCACCTTCGCCGAGGTGTTCTGGTCCTATCTCGTGCTGATCGATTCGCTCACCCTCGCCGATATGCTCAAGGGCGGGCCGGGCGGCGAAATGACACAGCTGCTCGACCCGCCGCAGAGCTGATCCCTCCAACTACCTGAAAACCAAAGACAATCCGCGGGATCGCAGCGCCCGGCAGAGCTTTTCGGCGCGCAATACCATAATCCCGATGAACTTTGCCGTGATTTTTTGCTTGCTTAATACGAGTAAGTCTGTCGTGATTAGCGTGTTGAAACGAAGACCCCAAGGAGATGCCCATGAGCCTGACCGCCCCCCGCGCCGCCGCAGCCCTCCTTCGGGCGCCGTGCCGCCCCGCCCCGTTCAGCGCCGCGCCCCGCCATCAGGGCAGCATGCGTCCCGTCCGCTTTCAGGGAGCCCTCTGATGCACAGCCCGCTCTTCGCCGTCTCGCTGATCGACGCCCGCACCGGGCGCCCGCATCGCATCGGCGGCACGCCGCTCACCCTTTTCACCCGCGCCCCCGAGGCCGCCGCGCAGGAGATGCTGCGCAACCGCGACCCGCGGCTCTGGCGCGTCGAGACCCGCGCCTGCCCCGGCGCCGCGCTGTTCTGACCCATTTTCCGCACAGGAGACCGACATGCTCACCACCATCCGCCTCAGCCGTCACATCAGCGCCCAGGGCCTGAAGACGAAGGAACACGCCGACGGCCGCGTCACCGTCACCGACGGCGCCCGCAGCCTCACCGGCTGGCCGATCGCCCGCATCACCCGCGGCGCGCTCACCGCGATCGGCCTTGCGCTCGTCGCGCTCGCCGCCGCCCCCGCGCCGCTGCGCGCCGAGACGCTGCTCAATGTCAGCTACGACCCCACGCGCGAGCTTTATCGCGATTTCAACACCGCCTTTGCCGCCTATTGGCAGGCCGAGGGCCATCCCGCGCCCACGATCGAGACGAGCCACGGCGGTTCGGGCAGTCAGGCGCGCGCGGTGATCGAGGGGCTCGACGCGCAGGTCGTCACCCTCGCGCTCGCCTCCGACATCGACAAGGTCGCGAAGGCCGGCAAGCTGCCCGCCGACTGGCAGGCGCGTCTGCCGCACAATTCGGCGCCCTATACCTCGACGATCGTCTTCCTCGTGCGCGAGGGCAATCCGAAGGGGATCCACGACTGGGGCGATCTGGTGAAGGACGGCGTCGAGGTCATCACGCCGAACCCGAAGACCTCGGGCGGGGCGCGCTGGAACTATCTCGCGGCCTGGGCCTGGGCGGAAAAGAACGGCCGCGATCCGAAGGCCTTCGAGCATGAGCTTTTCGCCCATGTGCCGGTGCTCGACAGCGGCGCGCGCGGCGCCACCACCACCTTCGCCAACCGCGGCATCGGCGACGTGCTGCTCGCCTGGGAGAACGAGGCCTATCTTGCGCTCGCCGAGCTTGGCGACGACCAGTTCGACATCGTCGTGCCCTCGGTGAGCATCCTCGCCGAACCGCCGGTCGCGCTGGTCGAGGGCAATATCCACTCCGAGGATCAGCGCGCGCTGGCCGAGGGCTATCTGAATTACCTCTATTCGCCCGAGGGCCAGGCGATCGCCTTCAAGCATTACTACCGCGCCTGGGACAGCTCGAAAGCCGATCCCGCCGATGTCGCCCGTTTCCCGAAGCTCGACCTGGTGACGATCGCCGATTTCGGCGGCTGGGCGAAGGTGCAGCCCGAGCAGTTCGGCGATGGCGGCATCTTCGACCAGATCTACGAGGCGAAGTGAGGCCGTGATGCGTGCATTTTCCCTGCGCGGCCCGCTGATCCGGCCCTCCCCGATGCCGGGGCGGGCGCTCTCCTTCGGCATCACCTTCGCGATGCTGGGGCTGATCGTGCTCCTGCCGCTCGGCGCGCTTCTCGCCCGCGGCCTCGGCTTTGGCCTTGGCAACGTCTGGGAGGTGATCGATCGCCCCCGGGTCTGGGCGGCGCTGGCGCTCTCCTTCCGCCTCGCGTTCTTCGCCGCGGCCTTCAACCTCGTCTTCGGCACGCTGCTCGCCTGGGTGCTGGCGCGCTACGACTTCCCCGGCCGGAAGATCCTCGACGCCGCGGTCGATCTGCCCTTCGCGCTGCCGACCGCGGTCGCAGGCATCGCGCTCACCACGCTTTACGCACCGAACGGCACCTTTGGCGCGCTGGCGAAGGAGATCGGCCTGAAGATCGCCTATACCCAATGGGGCATCTTCATCGCGCTGGTCTTCGTCGGGCTGCCCTTCGTCACCCGCGCGGTGCAGCCGGTGATCGCCGAGATCGAGCCCGAGGTCGAGGAGGCCTCGGCCACGCTCGGCGCCGGGCGGATGCGCACCCTCGCGCGGGTGATCGCGCCAATGCTGATGCCCGCCGCGCTTACCGGTTTCGCGCTCTCGCTCGCGCGGGCGGTCGGTGAATACGGCTCGGTGATCTTCATCGCCGGCAATATCCCGATGAAGACGGAAATCGCCCCGCTTCTGATCGTGATCCAGCTCGAGCAGTTCGATTACGACGCCGCCGCCGCGATCGGGCTCGCGATGCTCGCGATCAGCTTCGCGATGCTCTTCGCGCTGAACCTGATCCAGATCTGGAGCCGCCGGAGGATTGGCCATGTCTGAACTCACCTCCCCCCGTCCCGCCTTCCGCGCCGCGACCGAGGAGGCCCCCGCGCTGCGCGCCCTGCTGATCGTGCTCACCGCGGCGCTGCTCGCGCTCCTCGTCGGCGCGCCGCTCGCGGTGGTCTTCGGCGAGGCGCTGCGCGACGGGCTGCCCGCGGCGCTTGCGAGCCTCGGCACCCATGACGCGCGCGCCGCGATCCGGCTCACGCTGACGATCGCCGCGATCTCGGTGCCGCTCAACGCGGTCTTCGGCCTCGCCGCCGCCTGGGCGGTGACGAAGTTCGACTTCCCCGGCAAGGCGCTCTTGGTGACGCTGATCGACCTGCCCTTCTCGGTCTCGCCGGTGGTCGCGGGGCTTTGCATCGTGCTCACCTTCGGGGCGAATTCCGCGCTCGGCGGCTGGCTCGTCGCCGCGGGGCATCCGGTCGTCTTCGCGCTGCCGGGGATCGTGATCGCGACGCTGTTCGTCACCTTCCCCTTCGTCGCGCGCGAGCTCATCCCGGTGATGGTCGAGCAGGGCCGCGCCGAGGAGGAGGCCGCGCTCACGCTCGGCGCCTCGGGCTGGCGGGTGCTCTGGACGGTGACGCTGCCGAATGTGCGCTGGGCGCTGCTTTACGGGGTGCTCCTTTCGAACGCCCGCGCGATGGGCGAGTTCGGCGCCGTCGCCGTGGTCTCGGGCAAGATCCGCGGCCAGACCGCAACGATGCCGATCACCATCGAGATGCTCTACAACGAATATCTTTCGGTCGCGGCCTTCTCGCTCGCCGCGCTGCTCAGCCTCCTCGCGCTCGTCACGCTCCTGCTGAAAACCGTGCTCGAACGGCATCACGCCGATCAGCTGTCCCGCAACCGCCGTCACTGAGGATCCGCCATGCATATCGAGATCGACGCCATCGCCAAGAATTTCGGAGCCACCGCCGCGCTGCATCCGGTCACGCTCGCGATCCCCTCGGGGGCGCTCGTCGCGCTGCTCGGCCCCTCCGGCTCGGGCAAGACGACGCTTCTGCGCATCCTCGGCGGGCTCGAATTCCCGGAATCGGGGCGGGTGCTCTTCGACGGGCAGGACGCGACGGGCATGAGCGTGCAGGAGCGCCGCGCCGGCTTCGTCTTTCAGAGCTACGCGCTCTTTCGCCACATGACGGTGTTCGAGAACATCGCCTACGGGCTGCGCGCGCGGCCCCGCGCCGCCCGCCCGCCCGAAGCCGAGATCGCGCGCCGGGTGAACCGGCTGCTCGATCTGATCCAGCTCCCCGAGATCGGCCCGCGCTATCCCACCCAGCTTTCGGGCGGCCAGCGCCAGCGCGTCGCGCTCGCCCGCGCGCTCGCGATCGAGCCGCGGATGCTGCTTCTCGACGAACCCTTCGGCGCGCTCGACGCCAAGGTCCGCAAGGAGCTGCGCCACTCGCTGCGCCACATCCACGACGAGACCGGGCTCACCACTGTCTTCGTCACCCATGACCAGGACGAGGCGATGGAACTCGCCGATCTGGTGGTGGTGATGTCGATGGGCCGGATCGAGCAGGTCGGCCGGCCGCAGGACATCCGCGCGCGCCCCGCGACCCCCTTCGTGCGCGAGTTCCTCACCGCCTGAGGCTCAGCCCGGCAACTGCGCCAGCGCCGCGCGCGCGGAGGCCATCAGCCGCGCATCATCCCCGCCGAGCCGCGCGACGAGCCGGTCGAAGGCGCGCGCGGCAGGCTCGGGCGGTGCGGCGCGCAGCTGCGCGAGCCGCGCGAGCACCAGCTCCGCCGCCCGCCGCACCGGCGCCGGGGTCGCCGGATCGGCCTGCAGCTCCTGCGCGCGCATCGCCGCATGGGCGAGCGTCAGCGCCGAAAGCGCCGCCTCCGCCCCGCGCGCCTCGGCCCGGGCAAGCCGCTCCGAGCTGCGCACGAGCCGCAGCGCCCGGTGATAGAGCCGCGCCTGCCAGACCGCGCGATGCGCGAGCGCCTCGGGGCTGCGCGCGATATCGGCGAGATCCTGGCGCATCATCGCGACGAGATGCCCCTGCCGGCGCTGCAGGCTGATCGGATAGACCAGCCGGTAGCCCACCCAGGCGGCCACCGGCCCGGCCAGCACCGCAAGCCCGGAGGCGAGCGAGCCGGCGAAACTGCCGGTCAGCGGCAGATGCGGCGGCGACATCAGGAGCAGGATCATGTTGTAATCGAAGGCCGCGATCACCGTGCGCCGATGCCCGATCAGGAGCGGCCCGAGCAGGATGAAGGGCACCAGCATCCCGATCTGTTCGAGCGGGCTTGCGGCGAAGGGCCAGACCAGCCAGCGGCAGGCAAGCGCGCCGATCACCCCCATGAGCTGCCCGGTGAAGACATGGCGCATCATGCCGACCGGGTTCTCGAAGGTCGAGAAAAGCGAGATCATCACCGAAAGGCCAAGCAGCATATAGGCCCCCGCGCTCCAGCCGGTGAGCTGCCAGATCGCGCCGAACAGCGCCATCGCGCCGCCCGCGCGCAGCCCCGCCTCGCGCGCGCCGATCCAGTCGCGGTGCAGCACGGTGAGCGGCCTGTTCCAGCCCAGCGGCCGCGCCGGAGCGGCGGGCGCCGCACCGCCGTCCTCCGCCCAGGCGCCAAGCGCCGCGGCAAGTTCGGCGCAGACCCGCGCGAGCGTCGCATCCTGCGGGTGGGCGCCCGCCAGCGCTTCCCGCGCCGTGGCAAGATCGTCGCGCGCGAGCGCCGCGCCCGCCGCCTGCAACGCCCGGCTCGCCGCCGGATCGCGGACCGCGACGCCGCTTTCCTCGGCGCGCAGGATCAGCGGCACCACGGCGAGCAGCACCGCCCGGCTCGCACGCAGCTCGCGCCGCGAGCGCAGCGAGCCCGCGCCATGCGGATCGAGCTCCTCCTCGATCGCCGCCAGCCGCGAGAGCAGCGCCCGCCCGTCCTGCGGCGCGCTCAGGCAATCGGCGACGAGCTGGCGCAGCCGCCGACGCAGCCCGGCGCCGTCCATCCGCTGCGCGAAAGCATAGCCCGCGAGCGTGGCGACGATCACGCCGGTGAGCACGGTGGCCAGCCGATCGGCGCCCAGCGCAAAGACATGATCGGGGTGCGCAGTGTCGAGCAGCGCCACCATCGAGGCGGAATATCCCGCCAGAACAGTGCCATAGGCAACAAAGCCGCGTTGCAGATTGCCGATCCAGGTGCAGGCCGCAATCCAGAGCGCGAGGCCGATCACCAGAATCGCGGGGTGGATCTCGAGGCCGAGCACCAGCAGCACGCCGACGATCGTGCCGCTCACCGTGCCGGCAAAACGGAAAAAGCTCTTCTCGATCAGCTGGCCGCGCGTCGGCTGCGAGGCGGCCCAGACCGACATCCCCGCCCATTGCGGATGTTCGAGCCCGAGCGCCCAGGCGACGAACAGCGCCACCACGCAGGCGAGCGCGGTGCGAAAGGCGAAACGCATCCGCGGCAGGTCGAAGCCGCGGGCGGTGAACCATGTGGCGATCATCGCGCCCCCTCTCCGGCGGCGAGCGCCGCACCCACCCGCGCCTCGATCCGCCCGAGCGCATCGAAAAGCCCGGCCAGCGCCCCATCGTCGAGATCCGCGAGCAATTCCGCCTCGATCCGGTCGAGCGCGGCGCGCACCCGCGCCACCTCCTCGCGCCCCGCCGGGCACAGCACCAGCCGCTTCGCGCGGCGATCCTGCGCATCGACCTCGCGCGCGACGAAACCGCGCGCCTCGAGCAGGTCGATCAGCCGCACCAGGCTCGAACCGTCGAGCCCGAGCCGATGCGCGAGCTCGGTCTGGCTGATGCCATCCCCGCCCTCGGCAAGCTGGATCAGCGGCGACCAGGTCGCATCGGTGAGCCCGGCGCCCGCCAGCGCGCCCTCGACCGCCCGCCGCCACTGCCGCGCGAGGGTCACGAAATAGCGCCCGAACCGGGCGCGCTCAGGATCGAGATGAGTCGTCATCGAAACCGTGTATTGGCAAATAATTTGCATTGCAAACTATTTGCAGACCCCATCAAACCCCATGACGCGGGCGTCACCCAACTGTCACCTCGCTGACCTAAGCAGGCGGGGATGTTGATTCGCCCCCTCTCCGCCCCGGCCGCTGCCGGCGAGGCGCCGCTTGACGCCGCCGCCCCCGCGCTCGATCTGCGCGGCGTCGCGCTTGGCTTTGGCGGCACGCCAGTGCTCGAGGGCATCGACCTCGCGCTCGAGCCCGGGCGGGTGCTGGCGCTGCTCGGCCCCTCGGGCTGCGGCAAGACCACGCTCTTGCGCCTCGTCGCCGGGCTGATCGCCCCCGACCGCGGCACCATCGCGATCGCCGGGCGCACCGTCGCCGAGGCCGCGAAGGCGCTGCCGCCCGAGGCGCGCGGGCTCGGCATGGTGTTCCAGGATTACGCGCTCTGGCCGCATCTGAGCGTCGCCGGCAATGTCGCCTTCCCGCTCGAGATGCGCGGCATCGCCCGCGCCGAGCGCGAGGCGCGCGCGCAGGCGGCACTCGCCCGGGTCGGCCTTGGCGCGCTTGGCGCTCGCCGCCCGGCCGAGCTTTCGGGCGGCCAGCAGCAGCGCGTCGCCATCGCCCGCGCGATCGTCGCCGAGCCGCGGCTCGTGCTTTTCGACGAGCCGCTCTCCAACCTCGACCGCGCGCTGCGCGAAAGCATGATCGAGGAGATCGCCGCCCTCGTGGCCGAGCTTGGCCTCACCGCGCTCTACGTCACCCATGACCATGCCGAGGCCTTCTCGCTCGCCGATCGCGTCGCAGTGATGCGCGCAGGCCGGATCGTGCAATGCGCCCCGCCCGAGACGCTCGTCGCCGCGCCCGCCGATGCCGGCGTCGCGCGGTTCCTGCGCCTCGGCGCGGTGCTGCCGGTGACCCGCGAGGCCGACGGCTGGCACCTCGCCGGCGGCGCCCGCATCGCCTCCGCCGAGGCCGCCCCGGCGGAGCTTTCCGGTGCCGCGGCCGAGGTGCTGATCCCGCCCGCGGCGCTCACCCTCGCGCCGCCCGGCACCGCCGATCTCGACGCGCGCATCCGCCGCAGCCTGTTTCGCGGCGACGGCCATCTCGCCACGCTCGAGCTTTCCGGCGGGCACGAGATCCAGCTCCTGCTGCCACAGCGCCCGACCCCGGGCGAAACCCTCGGGCTGCGGCTCATCCCCGGCGCGCTGCGCTGGTTCCCCCCTTCCCCCACAGAGAGGACTTCCCGATGAAAACCCTGCTTCTCGCTTCGGTGGCGCTGGCCACCGGTCTTGCCGCCTCCGCCGCCTCGGCCGATATCACCGTCTATACCGCGGGCCCCGCGAAGCTGATCGAAAACCTCGCCGCCGGCTTCACCGCGAAGACCGGCGCCAAGGTCGACGTGTTCCAGGCCACCACCGGCAAGGTGATGGCGCGGCTGCAGGCCGAGGCCGCGAACCCGGTCGCCGATGTGGTGATCTCCGCCTCCTGGGATACCGCGACGACGATGGCGAAGGACGGGATGCTGCTGCCCTACAGCTCGCCGAACGCCGCCACCGTGCCCGATTTCCTGAAGACCGACACCGCCGTCGCGCAGGGCATTTCCGCGCTCGCCATCGCCTGGAACCCGAAAAGCGGCACGCCGAAGCCCGCCGACTGGGCCGATCTCGCGAAACCCGAATACAAGGATCTCGTGACGCTGCCCGACCCGGCGCAGTCGGGCTCGATGTTCGAACTCGTCGCGGCGCTCGATGCCGCGAAGGGCGAGGCGATGTTCACCGATCTCGCCGCCGACGGCGCGATCGTCGCGGGCGCCAATGCCGATGCGCTGAACCCGGTGCTGCAGGGCGCGAAGGCCGCGGTCTTCGGCGCGGTCGATTACATCTCGCTCGCCGCCGCGGCAAAGGGCGAGACGATCGAGGTGATCTTCCCCGCCTCCGGCACCGTGGTCGCGCCGCGCCCGGCGATGATCCTGAAATCGACGCAGCACGCCGACGAAGCGAAGCAGTTCATCGACTACATGCTCTCCGACGAGGGTCAGGCGATGGTGGCGGCGACCTATCTGATGCCGGCGCGCACCGATGTCGCGGCGAAGCGGCCGCGGATCGACGAGCTGGTTCTGCTGCCCTTCGACAGTGCCAAGGCCTATGGCGCGCGCAAGGAAACCCTTGCCGGTTTCGCCGCCGCCTTCGCGAAGTGACATGAAACCGAGGGGCAGCGCGGCGCAGGGCGCCCTGACCGGCCTTGCGGCGGCGGCGCTGACGGTGATCGTCGCGCTGCCCTTCCTCTTCATCCTGCTGCAGGCGGTGTTTCCGCGCATCGGCGCCGGATCGCTCGCCGAGCCCTTCTCGGCGCTGATCGGCGCGCTTGGCGCCGGTTCGCTACCGCGCGACACCGCCAATACGCTGCTGCTCGGGGTGAGCACCGTCACCGTCACCGCCCTGCTCGCAGTGCCGCTTGCCGCGCTGCGTGCGCTTTACCGGCTGCCGGGCGCGGCGCTCTGGGACATCCTCTTCCTCGTTCCCTTCATGATCCCGCCCTATATCGCGACGCTCGGCTGGGTGATGACCGGCCAGCCGCGCGGCTATCTCGAGCAGCTCACCGGCCAGAATATCGCCGGGCTACTGTTCTCGGTGCCGGGGATCGTGCTGATCCTCGCGCTGCATTGCTTTCCGGTGGTCTATTTCACCCTCTCGCGCAGCTTCGCCGCGATCGGCAGCCGCTACGCCGATGTCAGCCGCGTCTTCGGCGCGGGGCCGGCGCGCGCCTTCTGGCGGGTGACGCTGCCGCTTGCGCTGCCCGCGCTCGCCGCAAGCCTGCTCCTCGTCTTCGCGATGGCGATCGAGGAATACGGCACCCCCGCGGTGCTGGGCACGCGGATCGGGTTTCGCGTGCTCGTCACCGGGATCGACGCGGCGATCGGCGACTGGCCGGTCGATCTGCCGGGCGCCTCGACGCTCGCCCTTGTGCTCGTCGCGCTTGCCACCGCGGCCTTTCTCGCGCAGCGCCGGCTGCTGGCGAGGGGCGGCTTCGAGACCACCGGCGCCCGCCCCGCCGGCACCGCGCGCCGCCCGCTGGGCCGCGCGAAGATCCCGGCGCTGATCGGCTTTGGCCTCATGGCCTTCCTCTCGACCGGGGTGCCGCTGGCCGCGGTGCTCGCCACCGCGCTCTCGCGCACCGTCTCGGGCGGGCTGACGCCCTCGAACATGGGGCTGCAGAATTTCACCGCCGTCTTCGAGGCGGGATCGGCCGCGCGCGGCGCGCTGCTCACCAGCCTCGGGCTCGGCCTCGTCGCGGCGCTGCTCACCGGCGCGCTCGGCGCCTTCGCGGCCTTCGTCGCCACCCGCAGCCGCGGCCGCGGGCGCGGTTACGTCGAGATCGTCGCCACCCTGCCCAATGCCGCGCCCGGCGTCGTCGTCGCGCTCGGACTGATCCTGATGTGGAACCAGCCCTGGCTGCCGGTGACGCCCTATAACACGCTCTCGATCCTGGTGCTCGCCTATGTGCTGCTGCTCCTGCCGCAGCCGGTGCGCGCGACCACCGCGGCGCTGCAGCAGATCGCCCCCTCGCTCGACGCCGCCGCGCGGGTCTGCGGCGCCTCCGAACTGACCGTGGCGCGGCGCGTGCTGCTTCCGCTCGTCGCGCCGCAGCTCCTCGTCGCGATGCTGCTCGTCTTCGTCGTCGCCGCGCGCGAACTCGTCGCCTCGCTGCTGATCCTGCCGGTCGGGCGGCAGACGATCGCCACCTTCATCTGGCGCCAGTTCGATCAGGGCTCGGTGGGCGTGGGGATGGCGATGGCCTTCGTCACCATCTGCCTCACCACGCTTTTGCCGCTCGCCCTGCTCGTCGCGGCGCGGCGCACCGAAAGCCTCGGGTAGACCCCGGTTCAGGGCGCGCGCCAGGGCAGCGTGCCCGCCGGCAGCCCCCGCCCGAGCCGGTCGAGAAGCGCCACGAGCGCGCCGACAAGCGCGAGCACCAGCACCGAAAGCGCGGCGGCACCGGTCGAATTGCCCTCGTATTGCATCGAAAAGATCATCACGCCGACGGTCTCATGCCCCGCCGACCAGAGCAGCGCGGAGACGGTGAGCTCGTTGATCGCGGTCATGAAGATCAGAAGCGCCCCGGCCACCGCCGCGGGCAGGAGCGGCGGCGCACCGATCAGCACGAGCCGGCGCCAGAGCCCCGCCCCCGCGATCCGCGCCGCCTCGTCGAGCGCCGGATCGGTCGCGGCGATCGCCGCCTCGACCGGGCGCAGCACGATCGGCAGGAAGCGCCCGAGATAGGCCAGCAGCAGGATCGCCGCGGTGCCGTAAAGCGAAAGGCCAAGCCCCGGCAGCGGCCGCAGCCAGGCGAGGATCATCGCAAGGCCCAGCACGGTTCCGGGCACGGTGAAGCCCGCATCGGCCAGCCAGCCAAGCCCGCGCGCAAGCCGCAGCCGCGCCGTGCCGGCAAGCCAGCCGAGCACGATCGCGACCGCGGCGCTGATCGCCCCCGCCGCCGCGGCGAGGGTGAAGGAATTGACGAAGGCGCGGCGCAGCGCCGGGCTGGCGAGCGCATCGCGGAAATTGACGAGCGTGACGGTCTCGGGCGAGAGCGTGACGCCCAGCGCCGGCACGAGCGCGGTGCCAAGGAGCGCGAGCATCGGCGCGACGGCGAGCGCGAACAGGCTGAGCCAGAGCGCGATCAGCACCGGCAGGCGTCCGCGCCCGGGATCGAAGCCGCGCAGCCCCGGCCCTGCGGCCAGCGGCACCGCGCCGCGGCGTTGCAGGATCTGGCGCAGCGCGAGCGCCGCCAGCGCGAGCACGACAAGCACCAGCGCCATCGCCGCGACGGCGCCGATCACCGAGGGGCCGAAACCGTTCAGCCGCTGATAGATCAGCGTCGTGAGCATCGGGAACCGCCCGGGGATGCCAAGCAGCGCCGGCACGCCGAAATTGCCCACCGCCGCGGCAAAGGCGAGCAGCGCACCCGCCCCCGCCGCGGGCAGGGTGAGCGGCAGGATCACCCGCGCGAGGATCCGCGCGCGCCCCGCCCCGGCGATGCGGGCGGCCTCGACCAGATCGGCGGGCAGCGCGGCCAGCGCGGAGCGCAGCGCGACGAAGACGAGCGGCATATGCTCGATCCCCATCAGCCAGGCGACGCCCGCGCCGGAGTAAAGCGGATTGCGGCTGCCCGGTGCCGGCGCGAGGCCGAGGGGGCCGAGCACGGGCGAGCTCGCCCCCATCAGCTCGATCCAGCCAAGCGCCATGATCTGCGCCGGGATCAGCACCGGGGAGAGCGCGAGAAAGCTCGCAAGCACCCGCCCGGGCAGCCGCAGGAGCCCGGTGACGAGCGCAAGCGCGGTGCCGAGCAGAAGCGAGATCCCCACCGAGCCCGCCGATGCCCAGACGGTATTCGCGAGCGCGCGGCGAAAGGCCGGGCTCGCCACCGTCTCGCGCAGAAGGCCGAGGGCCGCGCCGTCCTCGCCCGCCCCGAGCGCGGTGACGAAAAGCCGGGCGAGCGGCCAGAGGCTGGTGAGCGCGAAATAGGCCAGAAGCAGCAGCGCAAGCGCCGGCGCACCGAGCGCGCGAAGGCGGCCGAGGTGTCCCCCGGCCGCCGCCCTCTCGATCATCGCCATCTCAGCCGCCGAAGAGATCGGCGAATTTTTCCTTGTTCGCCTTGTCCTCGGCGCGCAGCTTCGCGGCGTCGAGCGGCAGGATCTTCAGGCTTTCGAGCGCCGGATAGCCTGCGGGCGGCGCCACACCCTCGACCACCGGGAAATAGCCCTGGGTCACCGATTGCTCCTGCGCCGCGCGCGAAAGCTGCCAGGCGACGAAGGCCTTCGCGGCCTCGGGGTTGGCGGTGCCCTTCACGATCGCCACCGGCTGGGTGATCGCGCTCACCCCCTCGGCGGGCCAGACGAAGCCCACGGGCGAGCCCTTCGCCTGCGCGTTCATCGCCATATATTCGATGATGATGCCATAGGCCTTCTCGCCGCGCGCCACCGCCTCGATCACCGTGCCATTGCCCTGGCCGGCGACTGCGCCGTTTTTCGCGAGATCCTCGTAATAGCCCCAGCCATAGCCCGGCTGCTGCACCATCGTGCCGACATGGATCACCGCCGCGCCGGAATAAAGCGGGCTCGGCATGATCAGCTGGCGGGCCACTTCGGGGGCGCGCAGATCGTCCCAGCCCTGCGGCGGGGTCTTCACCAGATCGGTGTTGTAGACGATGCCGGTGGTGATCAGCTTGGTGCCGAAGAAGGTCTTGTCGGGGTCGATCAGCGCCTCGGGGATGCCCGCGGTCGGCGCCTCGGGCCAGGCCATCAGCCGGCCGTCGTCCTTGAGCTGGGTCATCGCCACCGCATCGGCGATCAGCAGCACGTCGGCCGGGGTGGCGCCGGCGGCGAATTCCGCCTGCAGCTTGGTCATCAGCTCGGTGGTGCCGGTGCGGAACACCTCGACCTTCACCTCGGGATAGTCCTTGTTGAAGGCCTCGACCACCTTCGCCATCTGCTCCTGCGGCTGCGAGGTATAGACGGTGAGCGCGCCCGAGGGGGCGGCGAGCGCGGGGCCCGCCAGCGCGAGAAGCGCGACGGCGGCGCTGCGGAGAATGTTCATGTCCGGCTCCTGTTCTGCGGATTGCGCGGCCTTCCTAGCCGCCGGGTTTGAAGGCTTCGTGACAGATCCAGCCTTCCGCGCCCGGCGACCAGAGCACCGCCTCGGCATTGCCGCGGCGCCGGTGCGGGGCGGTGGAAAGGAGCGCGTGGATCTCCCGCTCGGTGCCAGAATGGGCGACGATCAGGAGCGGGCGCGCGAAGGAAAGCGCGGCGAAGGCGGCGCGGATCCGGGCGCGGAAGGCCGCGGGGGATTCGCCGCCGGGCGGGGTTTCGGCGCGGCGCAGCCCCGCGCGCGGCTGCCCCTCCCAGGCGCCCCAGTCGCGCTCGGCCAGCCCCGGGACCAGCTCGGGCACGAGGCCGAGCGGCGCCGCCACCGCCGCCGCGGTCTGGCGCGCGCGGGTGAGCGGCGAGGTCACGATCCGGGCGATGCCGAAGCGCGCGAGCGCCACCGCCGCGGCCGCCGCCTGCAGCCGGCCGGTCGCGTCGAGCGGCAGGTCGGTCCGGCCGCAGATCAGATCGCGCGCATTGGCCGCGGTCCGGCCGTGGCGCAGGAACAGAAAGCCGCCGGAGGGGATGTCGGAGGGGAGTTCGGACGGGATCATCGCGGCGCCCTCACCAGCTCAGGCTGCGGCTTTGCGCCCAGGGTCCGGGCAGCGCCGCGGCCAGGGCCGCGCGCAGCGGCGCCGGGGCGAAGGCGGGAAAAAGCTGCGCCGCGCCGGTCTCGGCGATCGCGCGGGCGAGCGTGGCGCGGTCGGGATGCACGTTCCAGCGCGCCCGCGCGGCCCGCCCCTCGGCGACCCAGCGCGCGGCGGGGCTGCCGAGGGCGAGATGGCCGGAGGGCAGCACCGGCACCCCCTGGGCCAGCGCGCGCGGCCCGAGCAGCGCCGAAAGCCCCGAGCCGCAATTCGGCCCGCCCGCGATCATCACCCCCTCGAGCGGGCTCGTCTCACCGAGCCGCCCGGCGCGGACGCAGATCTCCGCCAGCGCCGCCGCGCCCCCGGGCGCGAGCCAGTCGGGAAAACGCGCAAGCGTCTCGGCCACCGCGCGCACCGCGTCGCAGATCGCGACCGGGCGCCCGGCCTCGAGACAGGCGCGCGCGATCTCGAGCGCGCGGCCCGCGGGCGGCACCGGCAAAAGCACCGGCCCGGCGCCGATCTGCGCGAGCAGCGCCGCGCGCTGTTGCGCGAGCGTCGCGGGCTCGGCGCCATAGGAACAGTCGAGCACCGCGACCGCCGCGCGCGGCAGCGGCGCGGTCGCGAAAAGCCCGCCCTCGGCGCAAAGATCGCCGCTGTAAAAAAGCCCCGCCGCTCCGCCGACGCGGATCCAGACCGCGCCCGGCGCATGGCCCGCCGCCCCGGTCTCGACCCGCAGCCCGGCGATCTGCTGCAGCGCGCCGAGATCGCGCGCCGCGGCCAGCACCGGATCGCGGGCGAGCGCGCGCACCGGCGCGGTCGCATAGACCGGCGGCGCGCCGATCTCGGAGAGCAGATCGAGCGAGCCGACGTGATCGGCATGGCCATGCGAGATCAGCACCGCATCGACCGCGCCGAGGCCACGCAGATCGGGGCGCGCGTCGTGATCGGGGCCGCGCCCGAGATCGAGCAAAAGCCGCCGCCCGCCGATCTCGACCAGAAAACAGGCCGGCCCCTTCGCGTCGAAACCGCCGAGCGCGGTGAGCCGGTTCATGCCGGCACCGCCAGGGCAGCGGGCGCGAACGTGGGCGCCTCCTCGGCACGCGGCAACACCCAGCCGCCGCGCAGCGCAAGGCGCAGCCGCGTGCCGCGCGGCGCCGGCGCCTCGAGCGGCAGCGCGAGCGGCGCGCCCTGCGGCAGATCGTCGAGGATCAGCGTCGCCTGATGCCGCCCCTCGGCAAAACGGCATTCGGTGACGGTCGCCGCCAGCCCCTCCGGCGCGGGGCGCAGATCGGCCGGATGCAGGCAAAGCCAGCCCGGCCCCGCCGTCACCGCGCCGGGCACCGCAAGCTGCGTCGCGCCGATCGCGATCCGGCAGCGCCCCGCCGCGTCGCGCCCCTGCACGATGACCGGCAGCGTCTGCCCCTCGCCCACGAAGCGCGCCACCATCGGCGAGGCGGGGCGTTCGTAAAGCGCCTGCGGCGGCGCGAGCTGTTCGAGCCGCCCCCCCGCCATCACCCCGACGAGATCGGCCACCGCCATCGCCTCGCTCTGGTCATGGGTGACGAAAACCATGGTGCAGCCGGTCTCGGCATGGATCCGGCGGAACTCGGCCAGCATCGTGCGGCGCAGATGCGCGTCGAGATTGGCGAGCGGCTCATCGAGCAAAAGCACCCCGGGCCGCGCGGCAAGGCTGCGCGCGAGCGCGACGCGCTGGCGCTGACCGCCGGAAAGCTCATGCGGGCGGCGCCCGGCCAGCGCCTCGAGCCCGACCCCGCGCAAGGCCTCGGCCACGCGCGCGGCGCGTTCGCCCCGGGGCAGCCGGTTGAGCCCGAAGGCGACATTGCCCGCCACCGTCATATGCGGCCAGAGCGCGTAGCTCTGGAACACCATGCCAAGGCCGCGGCGCTCCGGCCCGACAAAGCCCCCCGGCCCCGCGACCTCGTGCCCGCCGATCGCGAGCCGCCCGGCATCGGGCCGCTCGAGCCCGGCGATCAGGCGCAAAAGCGTGGTCTTGCCGCAGCCCGAGGGGCCCAGAAGCGCGACGAAGCGCCCGGCGGCGATCTCGGCGGAGACCGCGTCGACGGCGCGGGTCTCGCCGAACTGGCGGGTGAGGGTATCAAGCAGGATCGAGGCCATGCGCCGCCCCTACCCCCCTTTCGTGACGCCCGCGTGACGGCAGGGGCGGCGGCGCGGCGCTTACGGCGCGCGGCGCCAGGCCGAGGGCGGCACGCCGAACTGGCGCCGGAAGGCCGCGATGAAGGCCGAGGCGCTGGAATAGCCGAGCCGCGCGGCCAGCGCGCCGCTCGTCTCGCCGCTTTCCAGCCCCTCGATCGCGAGCAGGAAGCGCAGCCGCTGATGCCAGTCGCGCCAGCTCAGCCCGGTCTCGGCGCGAAACAGCCGGCCGAGCGTGCGCTCGCTGACCCCCGCCCGCGCGGCGAGCCCCGCCAGCCCCTGCCGCGCCCCCGGATCGGCAAGGAGCGCCTCCATCACCGCAGCGAGGCGCGGGTCGCGCGCGCCGGGCAGATGCAGGTCGGCACGCTCGAGCCGGGTCATCTCGTCGAGCGCGACGAAGGCGAGGCGGCGGCTTTGCGCCGCGCTTGGCCGGGCGCTCGCATCCGGCGCAAGCCGGCGCGCGATGCCGCGCAAAAGCGGCGTCGCCCGCACCACCGTGGGCCGGTCGGGCAGCCCGCAAAACGGCACGAAGCGGGGGTGGACGTAGAAATTCTGTAACTCGACCGGCGCCCGCGCGCTCAGCGCATGGCCGAGCCCCGGCGGGATCCAGACGCCGTGGCGGTCGGGGATGAACCAGATGTCCTCGCCCACCTCGAGCCGCATCAGCCCGTCGAAGCAAAGCGCGAGCTGCGCGCGCGGATGGGCATGGGCCGGCATCGCGAAACCCGCGGGCAGCCGCCCCGACCAGGCGCGCAACGGTTCGCGCGGATCGCCCGCGGCGCCCAGCCCGGCCGGAAGCGGCGGCACCGCCGGCGCGCCGTCGCTCATAGGCCCGACCGCATCGGCCGCACCCGCGCGGTCTGGCGGAAACTCGACATCTTTTGTCATCTTGTCGTTCTGGCACGGATCGCCGCTTCGGGCTAGAGCTTTGCCGCCGGGCGCCCGACGCGCCGGCAGGGAGACGCCATGAGATATTTCCGCCCGGCCACCGTCGGCCTGATCCTGATCCTCGCGCTTGCCGTGGCGCTCATTCGCCCCGCCGGGCTCGACCCGCAGCAGGCGGCGGTCTTCGGCGTGGTGCTCGTCACGCTCTCGCTCTGGGCGACGGGGCTGGTGCCCGGCTATGTCGCCTCCACCTTCTTCTTCACCGCGCTGCTTCTGGGCGGGCTCGCCGCGCCCGAGCTGGTGTTTTCCGGCTTCTCCTCAACCGCGATGTGGCTGATCGTGACCGGCTTCGTGATCGGCGCGGCGATCACCCATTCGGGGCTGGGCGCGCGGATGGGGGCGCTGGCGCTGCCGCATCTGTCGAAGAGCTATCCGATGCTGATCGCGGGGCTGATGGGGCTGGGCATGGCGCTTGGCTTCGTGATGCCCTCCTCGATGGGGCGCGCGGCGGTGCTGGTGCCGGTGGGGATGGCGCTGGCCGATGTGCTCGGCCTGCAAAAGGGCAGCCGCGGGCGCACCGGCATCGCCGTGGTGATCGCCTTCGGCACCAATATGCCGAGTTTCGCGATCCTGCCCTCGAACATCCCGAACGTGGTGCTGAGCGGCATGGCCGAGCGGGTGCTCGGGCTGCATTTCGGCTATGCCGACTATCTGCTGCTGCATTACCCGGTGCTTGGCATCGTGAAGGCCGGCGCGATCGTGGCGCTGGTGCTCGCCTTCTTCCCGGCGACGATCGCGGGGCTGCCCGCCACCGCGACGCCGGCGGCGAAACCCGCGTCGGGCCGGCGCCAGCTTGCGCTCCTCGGCATCCTGCTCGTGACCCTCGCGCTCTGGGCGACCGACCAGATCCACGGCATCAACGCCGCCTGGGTCGGGCTGGCCACCGCGCTCGTGCTGATGGTGCCCGCCTTCGGCTTCGTGCCGCCGCCGGTGTTCAAGGGCGCGGTCGATTTCGGCGTGATCCTCTTCGTCTCGGGCGCGCTGGCGCTGGGGCTCGTGGTGAATGCGACCGGGCTTGGCGCGGTGATCGCGCGCGAGGTGACCGCGGCGCTGCCGCTCGCCCCCGGGCATGATTTCCGCAATTTCTTCTCGCTCGCGCTGCTCGGCTCGGCGACCTCGGTCTTCACCACCATGCCGGGCGTGCCCGCGGTGCTCACCCCGCTTGCCCCCGATCTTGCGCAGGCGACCGGCTTTTCGGTGAAGGCGGTGCTGATGACCCAGGTGATCGGCTTCTCGACCGTGGTCTTCCCCTATCAGATCGGGCCGCTGATCGTGGCGATGGGGTTGGCGGGGGAATCGACGCGGCCGCTGCTGAAAATGACGCTCGCGCTCACCGCGCTGACGCTCGTGCTGTTCATCCCGCTCGATTTCCTCTGGTGGAAGCTGCTCGGCGAGATCTGAGCGGCGCGAAAACCGGCATCGGGCGCCACTGTGCGCCCGCATTGCTGCTCCGCGGCGAAAGCGGCTTTCTCCTTGCCGCGGGGGGCGTTAGGATCGGCGGACCTCCGCGGGGCCAAGGGCAGCCATGACCGAAACACTTTCCATCGTCGTGATCGAAACCGACCGGGAGCGCGCACTCCTGATCGCCGAGAGCCTGCGCGAGGCCGGCAATTTCGACGTGACCGTGATCCCCGAGGTGACCGGCCTCGCCCGCCGCATCTCCGAGCGCAACCCCGACATCGTGCTGATCGACATGGCCAGCCCCTCGCGCGACATGCTCGAGGAGCTCACCCTCGCCTCCGGCCCGCTCGAACGCCCGGTGGCGATGTTCGTCGACCGCTCCGACGGCGCGCTGACCAAGGCCGCGATCGAGGCGGGCGTCTCCGCCTATGTCGTCGACGGGCTGCGCCCGGCGCGGATCAAGCCGGTGCTCGACGCCGCGATCGCGCGGTTTCACATGGTGCACCGGATGCGCGTCGAGCTGGAGACCACCCGCCGCGCGCTCGAGGAGCGCAAGGTGATCGACCGCGCCAAGGGCGTCTTGATGAAGGCGCGCGGCATCGACGAGGACGCGGCCTACGCGCTTTTGCGCAAGACCGCGATGGACCAGGGCCGCCGCGTCGCCGAAGTCGCCCAGGCGCTCGTCACCGCCGCGGGTCTGCTGTCATGAGCGCGCCGCTCACCGCCGGGTTCATCCCGCTCGTCGATGCCGCGCCGCTGATCGTCGCGCGCGAGATCGGTTTCGCCGAGGAGGAGGGGCTCGCCCTCACCCTCGCCGCCGCGCCGAGCTGGTCGACGCTGCGCGACCAGCTCATGCTCGGCCAGATCGAGGCCGCCCATATGCTCTTCCCGATGCCGGTCGCCGCCGCGCTCGGGCTGAGCGGGATCGGCACCCGGATCGACATCCTGCAGGTGCTCTCGCTCAACGGCAATTCGATCGGCGTCTCTCGCGCGCTCGCCGCGCGGATGCGCGCGAATGGCCATGATTTCGGCTTTGACGATGCCGGGCGGGCCGGGCGCGCGCTGATCGCGGCCTCGGGCGCGACGCTGCGCATCGGCGTGCCCTTCCCCTTCTCGATGCATGCCGAGCTGCTTTTCCACTGGCTCGGCGCGCTCGGGCTGAGCGCGCCGCAGGACATCGACGTGCACACCGTGCCCCCGCCGCTGATGGCCGAGGCGATCGGCGCGGGCGACATCGACGCCTTCTGCGTCGGCGCGCCCTGGGGCACGATCGCGGTCGAGACCGGGGTCGGCGAAATGCTGCTGCCGGGCACCGCGATCCGCGCCAACGCGCCCGAAAAGGTGCTCGCCGTGCGCCACGACTGGGCCGAGGCGGAACCCGTCCTCACCCGGCGGTTGATGCGCGCGGTCTGGCGCGCGGGGCGCTGGCTCGGCCAGCCCGAGAACCGCGCCACCGCCGCCGAGATCCTCGCCCAGGGCCGCTATCTCGACCTGCCCGCCGAGCTGATCGAACGCGCGCTGACCGGCACTCTGGTGATCTCGCCGCGCGGCGAGATGCGGCAGGTACCCGATTACCTCGTGTTCCACGGTGGCGCCGCGGGCTACCCCTGGGCCTCGCAGGCGGCCCTCGTCGCGACCCGGATCGCGGCGCGGCTCGGCCTAGCGCGCGGCCCCGCCGCAAAGGCCGCCCGCGCGATCTGCCGCACCGATCTCTACCGCGCGAATCTCGCCGATCTCGGCGCCGATCTGCCCCGCGCGCGCGAGCAGATCGAGGGCGCGCGACGCCGTCCCGCCGCGATCGAGGCCGAGTCCGGCCCGTTGATTCTGCCCGCCGATGCGTTCTTCGACGGCTGGATTTTTGACCCAGACGCCGATTGAGCGCCCGCGATCTGCGCAATCTTTGCGCAGTCGCAGCATCAGCCGCCCCCGCCGCCGCAAAATCCGCGCTTTGCGTTGACGCTGCAGCTGCGAGACCGCTAACTGGGGTCAGTCGGGGCAATGGCGTTCCGAAATCTCCAAGAAATTCACTCCGCATCGCTGCGGGCTGCCGGGCAAAGCCGCTCGACCTGAACTTCCCCATTCCGGGAGGCGTTCAAGTCGTGCGGCTTTTTCGCGTTGCCTGCCTGCCAACAACAGGGACGACGAGAATGACCAGATACCTCGCGATCATCGCCACCACGACGATGCTCACGGCGCCGGCCTTCGCCGGGACGCTCGACCTCGAGAAGGACGAGCTGAAATTCGGCTTCATCAAGCTGACCGACATGGCGCCGCTCGCGGTGGCCTATGAGAAGGGCTATTTCGAGGACGAGGGCCTTTTCGTCACGCTCGAACCGCAGGCGAACTGGAAGGTTCTGCTCGACCGCGTGATCGACGGCGAGCTTGACGGCGCGCATATGCTGGCCGGCCAGCCGCTTGCCGCGACCATCGGCTACGGCACCGAGGCGCATATCGTCACCCCCTTCTCGATGGACCTCAACGGCAACGGCATCACCGTCTCGAACGCCGTCTGGGCCGAGATGAAGAAGAACATCCCGGTCGACGCCGAGGGCAAGCCGGTGCATCCGATCTCCGCCGCGGCGCTCAAGCCGGTGGTGGCCGAGTACCGCAGCGAGGGCAAGCCCTTCAACATGGGCATGGTGTTCCCGGTCTCGACCCATAACTACGAGCTGCGCTACTGGCTCGCCGCCGGCGGGATCGAGCCCGGCTATTATTCGCCCGCGGACACCTCGGGCCAGATCGCGGGCGAGGTGCTGCTTTCGGTGACCCCGCCGCCGCAGATGCCCGCCACGCTCGAGGCCGGCACGATCTACGGCTATTGCGTGGGCGAGCCCTGGAACCAGCAGGCGGTGATCAAGGGCATCGGCGTGCCGGTCATCACCGATTACGAGATCTGGAAGAACAACCCCGAGAAGGTCTTCGGCCTGACCGAGACCTTCATCGACCAGAACCCGAACACCACGCTCGCGATCACCAAGGCGCTGATCCGCGCGGCGATCTGGCTCGACGAGAACGACAACGCCAACCGCGAGGAAGCGGTCGAGATCCTGTCGCGCCCGGAATATGTCGGCGCCGACAAGGCGGTGATCGCGAATTCGATGACCGGCACCTTCGAATATGAAAAGGGCGACAAGCGCGAAGTGCCCGACTTCAACGTCTTCTTCCGCCATTTCGCGACCTATCCCTATTACTCGGACGCGGTCTGGTATCTGACCCAGATGCGCCGCTGGGGCCAGATCCCGGAAGCCCATCCCGACAGCTGGTATGACGAGGTCGCGAAGTCGGTCTACAAGCCCGAGATCTACATGAAGGCCGCGCAGATGCTGATCGAGGAAGGCAAGGCCAAGGCCGAGGACTTCCCCGAAGGCACCGATGGCTACAAGGCGCCCACCGCCGATTTCATCGACGGCGTGGAATACAACGGCAAGACGCCGAACGCCTATATCGACAGCCTCAAGATCGGCCTGAAGGGCAATCAGAAGATCGTCGGCAACAAGATCGAGGAGTGATCCCGATCGCCGCCCGACGGGGCGCCGGCCTCCCCGGCGCCCACCCCCTCCCCCTCTGACAAGGACACCGCCATGACCGCCATCGACCCCGACGCCCTGAGCGCCGAAGCGGCCCGCGAGGCCCGGCGCGCGCGCCTCTTCACCCGCATCAACAAGGCCGACGGCTGGTTCCGCGTCCTTGGCCTGAGCTGGGTCACGCCGCTCCTGCGCCTCGCCGCCGGCGACAATCCGAAGGCGCAGCTGAAGGAAGTCTGGCAGCTGCTCGGCGTGCCGCTCCTCGCGATCGCGCTTTTCCTCGGGGCCTGGTCGGCGCTCGCGCCGAAGGTGCAGACCTCGCTCGGCGCGATCCCCGGGCCGGTGCAGGTCTGGGACCAGGTCGGCGTGCTCTGGGGCGACCATGTCCGCGAGACGGAAAAGGCCGCCGCCTTCTACGCCCGCCAGGACGAGCGCAACGCGAAGCTCGTCGCCGACGGTCAGTCCGACAAGGTCAAATGGCGCGACTACACCGGCAAGCCGACCTACCCGCAGCAGATCTGGACCTCGATCAAGACCGTCTTCTTCGGCTTCCTGATCGGCACCGTGATCGCCGTGCCGCTCGGCATCATGGCGGGCCTCTCGAAGACCGCGAACGCCGCGATGAACCCGCTGATCCAGATCTTCAAGCCGGTCTCGCCGCTCGCATGGCTGCCGATCGTGACGATGGTCGTCTCGGCGCTTTATACCACCACCGACGGGTATTTCTCGAAATCCTTCCTCGTCTCGGCGATCACCGTGACGCTCTGCTCGCTCTGGCCGACGATCATCAACACCGCGCTCGGCGTCGCCTCGATCGACAAGGATCTGGTGAACGTCTCCAAGGTGCTCAAGATGACCACCTGGACGAAGATCACCAAGCTCGTCCTGCCCTCGGCGCTGCCCTTGATCTTCACCGGGCTTCGCCTGTCGCTCGGCGTTGGCTGGATGGTGCTGATCGCGGCGGAAATGCTCGCGCAGAACCCGGGCCTTGGCAAATTCGTCTGGGACGAGTTCCAGAACGGGTCGTCCGACAGCCTCGCGCGGATCATGGTCGCGGTCTTCACCATCGGCATCATCGGCTTCATCCTCGACCGGCTGATGTTCGCGATCCAGTCGATGTTCACCTTCTCGAACAACCGGTGAGCGCCATGGCCATTCTCGAATTCAAGAACGTCTTCAAGAGCTTCGGCGAAGGTCTTCACGAAACCCGGGTGCTGAACGGGATCGACCTCGCGGTCGAGGAAGGCGAGTTCCTCGTGCTGCTCGGCTTCTCCGGCACCGGCAAGACGACGCTCGTCAACCTGATGGCCGGGCTCGAGCGGCCAAGCGCGGGCGAGGTGCTCTTCAAGGGCGCCCCGATCACCGGCCCGGGCCGCGAGCGCGGCGTGATCTTCCAGAACTACTCGCTGATGCCCTGGCTCACGGTGAGCGGCAATGTCGGCCTTGCCGTCGACACCGTCTTCCCCGAGCTGTCGAAGGCCGAGCGCGCGGAAAAGGTCGCCCATTTCGTCAAGATGGTCGGGCTGAGCCACGCCGCCGCCCGCCGCCCGGCCGAGCTTTCGGGCGGCATGCGCCAGCGCGTCAACGTCGCCCGGGCGCTGGCGATGAACCCCGAGGTGCTGCTCCTCGACGAGCCGCTCTCGGCGCTCGACGCGCTCACCCGCGCCCATCTCGCCGACGAGATCGAGGCGATCTGGCAGGCCGACCGCAAGACCTGCGTGCTGATCACCAACGACGTCGACGAGGCGATCGTTCTGGCCGACCGGATCATCGCGCTCAACCCCGACGGCACGCTCGGGCAGGAGTTCAAGGTGACGATGGCGCGCCCGCGCGACCGCGCCGCGATGAACCACGACGCCGAATTCAAGCGCCTGCGCAACGCCGTCACCCGCTACCTGATGGATGTCGGCATCGCCGCGCGCGTCGAGGGCAGCCGCATCCTGCCGAACGTGGTGCCGATGCACGCGCTGCCGAAGGCGGTCTCCGACGCGGCGCGCGGCCAGATCGAGGAGCGCTACCTCGACTATTCGCAGCTTTACAAGATCTACCCGACGCCGAAGGGCCCGCTCACCGTGGTCGAGAATTTCGACCTCAAGGTGCGCAAGGGCGAGTTCATCTCGCTGATCGGCCATTCCGGCTGCGGCAAGTCGACGGTGCTGACGATGACCGCCGGGCTCAACGAGGTCTCGAAGGGCGCGATCAAGCTCGACGGCTACCACGTCAAGGGCGCCGACCCGGAACGCGCCGTGGTGTTCCAGTCGCCCTCGCTCTTCCCCTGGCTGAGCGCGCGCGAGAACGTCGCCGTGGGCGTCGACAAGGTCTATCCGAAGGCGAGCCAGGCCGAGCGCCAGGATGTCGTCGACTACTATCTCGAGCGCGTCGGCCTCGGCGATGCGATGGACAAGCCGGCCTCGGAAATGTCGAACGGCATGCGCCAGCGCGTCGGCATCGCCCGCGCCTTCGCGCTCTCGCCCAAACTGCTTTTGCTCGACGAACCCTTCGGCATGCTCGACAGCCTCACGCGCTGGGAGCTGCAGGAAGTGCTGATGGAAGTCTGGAGCGCGACCGGCGTCACCGCCGTCTGCGTCACCCATGACGTCGACGAGGCGATCCTGCTCGCCGACCGGGTGGTGATGATGACGAACGGTCCGCGCGCCACGATCGGCCGGATCATGGAGGTGGACCTGCCGCGCCCGCGCTCGCGCAAGGCGCTGCTCGAACACCCCGACTACTACCTCTACCGCGAGCAGGTGCTGAACTTCCTCGAGGAATACGAAACCGGGCACGCCGGCAAATCCGCCGCGAAACAGCCCGCCGCGAAATCGGAGGCCGCATGATGGAAACGCTGACCGAAACCAAGCCCCGCCCCTTCATCGGCGCGACCGAGGTCTGGGTGCCGAAGGACGGCCGCCTCGTCCATGCCGAGGGCGATTACGGCGCGATGACCGCCTTCGAGGAGGCCTCGATCCAGGCGAGCTTCGGCCCCGGCGAGGGCCTGCCCGGCAAGGCCTGGGCGGAGGCGCGCCCGGTCGTGCTCAAGGGCTTCGACGGCTCCTATTTCAAGCGCATCGAGGCCGCGAAGGAGGCCGGGCTCACCTCGGCGGTGGCGCTGCCGGTGTTCGACGGCGAGGTGCTGCGCGCGGTGCTCGTGGTGCTTTGCGGCGAGGATGAGGCGACCACCGGCGCGATCGAGGTCTGGGCCGAGCGCGACGGGCTGCTCCTGCTCGACGACGGCTATTACGGCGCGGCGAAACATTTCGAATGGGTCTCCCAGCACACGCATTTCCCCAAGGGCCAGGGCCTGCCGGGGGGTGTCTGGGCGGCGCAGACGCCGATGCTGATGCGCGATCTCGGCTCGGGCTACCGCTTCATCCGCTCGGAAAGCGCGGGGCGCGCCGGTCTCACCACCGGGCTCGGCCTGCCGGTGCCGGTGCCGGGCGGCAATACCTATGTCGCGACGCTGCTTTCGGCCCGCGGCACGCCGATCGCGCGCCGCTTCGAGATCTGGGACGCGCGCGAGGCCCGTGTCGGCGCCGCCGGCGGGGCCGAGCTGATCGACGGCATCTGCGAGCGCGAGGGCCGGCTCTGGGACGAGGACAATCCGCGCCGCGCCGAGGTCTGGCAGGGCCCGATCGGCCAGGTGCTCGGCTCCGGCCTGCCGGTGGTGATCCACGACAAGCCGGTGATCGCCGCGGGCTATGGCGCGATGGTCGCGCTGCCGATCTATCGCGCGGGCGCCATCGCCCATGTCGTCGCCTGGTATCTCTGAGGAGGGTGCAATGCAGAAACTGGTCGTGATCGGGGCCGGCATGGCCTCCGGGCGGATGCTGGAGCATCTGTTCGACACCGCCCCCGGCGCCTATGAGGTCACCCTCTTCAACGCCGAACCGCGGGGCAATTACAACCGCATCATGCTCTCGCCGGTGCTTTCGGGCGAGAAGAGCTACGCGGAAATCGTCACCCATGACGCCGCCTGGTACGACGGCCACCACGTCATCTGCCGCTTCGGCGAGCGGGTGGTGGCGATCGACCGCGCGCGCAAGGTGGTGACCGGCGAAAACGGCGAGGTGGCCTATGACAAGCTCGTCATCGCCACCGGCTCCACCCCGTTCATCATCCCGATGCCGGGCCATGACCTCGACGGGGTGATCGCCTATCGCGACCTCGAGGACACCGAGCGGATGATCGCGGCGGCCTCGGCCGGCGGCAAGGCGGTGGTGATCGGCGGCGGTCTGCTTGGCCTCGAGGCGGCGGCGGGGCTGCGGCTGCGCGGCATGGACGTCACCGTCGTCCACCTGCCCGGCCACCTGATGGAGCGCCAGCTCGACGCGGCGGCGGGCTACCTGCTGCGCCGCGCGCTCGCGGAACGCGGGATCGAGGTGATCTGCGCCGCCAATTCGAAGGAGATCCTGGGCGAGAACGGCAAGCTCACCGCGCTGCGCCTCGAGGACGGCACCGAGCTGCCCTGCTCGCTTCTGGTGATGGCGGTGGGCATCCGCCCCGCCTCCGCCCTGGGCAAGGCCGCGGGGATCGAGGTCGGCCGCGGCATCACCGTCGACGCGCAGATGCGCACTTCCGACCCCGACATCCTCGCGCTCGGCGAATGCGTCGAGTTCGAGGGCCAGCTCTTCGGCCTCGTCGCGCCGCTCTACGACCAGGCGAAGGTCGCCGCGCAGACGCTGCTCGGCACCGAGGCGGTGTTCCAGCCGCGCGAGGTCTCGACCAAGCTCAAGGTCACCGGCTGCGACCTGTTCTCGGCGGGCGATTTCGCCGAGGGCGAGGGCCGCGAGGACATCGTCTTCCGCGACCCCGCGCGCGGCGTCTACAAGCGCCTCGTGCTGCGCGACAACCGGATCATCGGCGCGGTGATGTATGGCGACACCGCCGACGGCAACTGGTTCTACGGGATGATGAAGGACGGCACCGACGTCTCCGCGATGCGCGAGACGCTGATCTTCGGACCGGGCTTCCAGGGGGGCGCCTCCGCGGACCCTATGGCGGCCGTTGCAGCCTTACCGGATGACGCGGAAATCTGCGGCTGCAACGGCGTTTGCAAGGGAACCATCGTGCGCGCGATCGCGGAAGGCGCCACCACGCTCGACGCGATCAAGGCGCAGACCAAGGCCGCGGGCTCCTGCGGCGGCTGCTCGGGCCTCGTCGAGCAGCTGCTCGCCGTCACGCTCGGCGACGCCTTCGTCAAGCCCGCCGCGAAATCGGTCTGCGGCTGCACCGACCTCACCCATGAGGAGCTGCGCCGGCTGATCAAGGCCAAGGAGCTGAAGTCGATGCCCGCGGTGATGCAGGAGCTGGGCTGGCGCACGGCGACCGGCTGCGCGTCCTGCCGCCCGGCGCTGAACTACTACCTGCTCGCCGACTGGCCGCTCGACTACACCGACGACCCGCAGAGCCGCTTCGTCAACGAACGCAATCACGCCAATATCCAGAAGGACGGCACCTATTCGGTGGTGCCGCGGATGTGGGGCGGCATCACCACCCCCGAGGAGCTGATCGCGATCGCCGAGGCCGCGCAGAAATACGGCGCCACGGTGAAGGTGACCGGCGGCCAGCGCATCGACCTGCTCGGCGTGAAAAAGGAAGACCTGCCCGCGATCTGGGGCGATCTGAACGCGGCGGGGATGGTCTCGGGCCATGCCTATACCAAGGGGCTGCGCACGGTGAAGACCTGCGTCGGCACCGACTGGTGCCGCTTTGGCACGCAGGATTCGACCGGCCTCGGGATCAAGCTCGAGAAGCGGCTCTGGGGGTCGTGGACGCCGCACAAGTTCAAGCTCGCCGTCACCGGCTGCCCCCGCAACTGCGCGGAGGCGACCTGCAAGGACGTCGGCATCGTCTGCGTCGATAGCGGCTACGAGATCGGCGTCGGCGGGGCCGCGGGGCTTGAACTCAGGCACACCGAGCTGCTCGCCAAGGTCGCGACCGAGGCGGAGGTGATCGACATCGTCACCGCCTTCGTCCAGCTCTACCGCGAGAGCGCGGCCTATCTCGACCGCTCCTGGAAGTGGATGGAGAAGGTCGGGCTCGACTGGATCCGCGCGCAGGTGGTCGACGATTTCGCCAATCGCGCGGCGCTGATCGAGCGCTTCGAGATCTCGCAGAGCATCTACCAGAAAGACCCCTGGGCCGAACGCGCGACGCCCGAATACCGCCGCGCCTGGAGCCCGCTTGCCGATCTCACCAAGGAGACCGCGGAATGAGCTGGATCGATATCGGAGCGCTCGAGGAGATCCCGGCGCAGGGCGCGCGCGTGGTGAAGACGGCGCTTGGCTGCGTCGCGGTGTTCCGCACCGCCGACGACGCCGTCTTCGCGCTCGACAACCGCTGCCCGCACAAGGGCGGCCCGCTGTCGGAGGGCATCGTGCACGACCACAAGGTGACCTGCCCGCTGCACGGCTGGGTGTTCAGCCTGGAGACCGGCACGGCGCAGGGCGCGGACAAGGGCGCGGTGGCGACCTTCCCCGCGCGCATCGAGAACGGCCGGGTGCTGCTGGAAGCCAGCCGCCTGCAAAAAGAAGACGCCGCCTGACGGCGCTGACGATCTCTCCCGATCCGTTCGCGGGCCGGGCGCCTCCCTCCCTCTCTCCTCTCCATTCAACAGGGACGTGACCAATGTCGTACAACACCCCCGCGGAATTCGCCGAGAAGATGATCGACGCCGGCGAATCCAAGATCACCATGTCCACCAAGGACACCCTCATCCGCGCCTATATGGCCGGGGCGATCCTCGCGCTGGCGGCCGCCTTCGCGGTCACCATCGCCGTCAATACCGGGAATTTCCTCGTCGCCTCGCTGCTCTTCCCGGTGGGCTTCTGCATGCTCTACCTGTTGGGCTTCGACCTGCTGACCGGCGTCTTCACCCTCGCCCCGCTGGCGGTGATCGCCAGGCGCCCGGGCATGAGCTGGGGCGGCGTGCTGCGTAACTGGGGCCTCGTCTTCATCGGCAATTTCGCCGGCGCGATGACCGTCGCGGTGTTCATGGCGATCATCTTCACGATGGGCTTCTCGACCGCGCCGAACGCGGTTGGCCAGAAGATCGGCCATATCGGCGAGCTGCGCACGCTCGGCTATGCCGCGGCCGGTGCCTCGGGCCTGCTGACCGTCTTCGTGCGCGCCGTGATGTGCAACTGGATGGTCTCGACCGGCGTCGTCGCGGCGATGATGTCGAACTCCGTCTCCGGCAAGATCATGGCGATGTGGATGCCGATCCTCGTGTTCTTCTACATGGGCTTCGAGCATTCGATCGTGAACATGTTCCTGTTCCCGAGCGGCATCATGCTCGGCGGCAATTTCACCTGGGCCGACTACTTCATCTACAACGAGATCCCCGTCGTCCTCGGCAATCTCGTCGGCGGGCTGACCTTCGTCGGCGGCATGATCTACGCCACCCATTACAAGACCTCGCCGAAGCGCCGGCCCGCCGGGATCCCCCCCGAGCAGGTGGCGGCCGAATAAGCACAAGCAAGACCAGGAGGTGCGGTGATGACCGACAAGATTGGAACAGAAATCCGCACCACCTGCCCCTATTGCGGCGTCGGCTGCGGCGTGATCGCCCGGCCCGACGGCGCGGGCGGGGTGACGATCCGCGGCGACCGGACACATCCGGCGAATGCGGGCAAGCTCTGCTCGAAGGGCTCGGCGCTCGGCGAGACGCTCGATCTCGAGGGGCGGCTGCTCACCCCGCAGATCGGCGCGCGCGCGGCGGGCTGGGACGAGGCGCTCGACCTCGTCGCCGGCAAGTTCCGCGAGGCGATCGCCACCCACGGCCCCGACAGCGTCGCCTTCTACGTCTCCGGCCAGCTCCTGAGCGAGGATTATTACGTCGCCAACAAGCTGATGAAGGGCTTCATCGGCTCGGCCAATATCGACACGAATTCAAGACTTTGCATGGCGTCTTCGGTGGCCGGCCACCGCCGCGCCTTCGGCACCGACACGGTGCCGGGCCTTTACGACGACCTCGACGAGGCCGAGGTGATCGTGCTTGTCGGTTCGAACCTCGCCTGGTGCCATCCGGTGCTTTACCAGCGCATCGCCGCGGCGAAGAAGGCCAATCCCGCGCTGCGCGTCGTCACCGTCGACCCGCGCCGCACCGCGACCTCCGACATCGCCGATCTGCATCTCGCGGTGGCGCCGGGCAGCGATGCCGCGCTCTTCAACGCGCTGCTGTGCGAGATCGTCGCCCATGGCGCGGTCGATGCGCGCTATGTCTCCGCCCATGTGACCGGCTTCGACGCCGCGCTCGCCGCCGCCCAGGCCTCCGACCCGGGCGTGACCGGGCTTTCGCGCGCCGATCTCGCCGCCTTCTTCCGGCTCTGGATCGGCACCGAGAAGGTCGTCACGATCTACAGCCAGGGCGTGAACCAGTCGAGCTCGGGCACCGACAAGGTCAATGCGATCATCAATTGCCATCTCGCCTCCGGGCGGATCGGCAAGCCCGGCGCCGGTCCCTTCTCGGTGACCGGGCAACCCAATGCGATGGGCGGGCGCGAGGTCGGCGGGCTGGCGAACATGCTCGCCTGCCACCTCGACCTCGAGGAGGCGCACCATCGCGACGCGGTGCAGCGCTTCTGGCAAAGCCCGGCGATGCCCACCGCCCCCGGCCTGAAGGCGGTCGACATGTTCCGCGCCGCGGGCGACGGGCGGATCAAGGCGCTCTGGATCATCTGCACCAACCCCGCCGTCTCGATGCCCGAGGCCGAGCGCGTGCGCGCCGCGATCGCGGCCTGCGATTTCGTCGTGGTCTCGGAGATGTTCCCCGACACCGACACCGCGCGGCTGGCCGACGTGCTCCTGCCCGCGACCGGCTGGGGCGAGAAGGACGGCACCGTCACCAATTCCGAGCGCTGCATCTCGCGCCAGCGCGCGCTCCTGCCCGCCCCCGGAGAGGCCCGCGCCGACTGGCGGATCTTCTGCGACATCGCCGCGCGGATGGGCTGGGCGAAAGACTTCGCCTATGACGGGCCGGCGGCGATCTTTCGCGAATATGCGGCGCTCTCGGGCGTCGCGGGCGCGCTCGGGCGGGATTTCGACATCTCCGCCCATGCCGAAATTTCGGACGCCGACTACGACCGCCTCGCCCCCTTCACCTGGCCGCAGAGCGCGGCGAAACGCGGCGGGCGCTTCTTTGCCGACGGCAAGTTCTACACCGCCGACGGGCGCGGCCGGATGCTCGCGGTGACGCCGCAGCCGCCGCGCGTGGCGCTCGACGCCGCGCATCCGTTCCGGCTCAACACCGGGCGCGTGCGCGACCACTGGCACACGATGACGCGCACCGCGAAATCGCCGCGGCTCGGGCTGCACATGGGCGAGCCCTATCTCGAGATCCACCCCGAGGACGCCGCGCGCCTCGGCCTCGCCCCCGCAGCACTCGCCGAGGTCAGCAACCCGCAGGGCCGCGCGCTTTTGCGCGTGCTGGTGAGCGCGCGGATGCAGCCCGGCGCGGTCTTCGCGCCGATGCACTGGAGCGATCAGACCGCCGCCTGCGCGCGGATCGACGCGCTGGTGCCCGCCCATGTCGACCCGGTCTCGGGCCAGCCCGAAAGCAAGGGCGCGGCGGTGGCGATCGCCCCCTTCCCCGCGCGCTGGTTCGGCTTTGCGGTCTCGGCCACCGACGTCACCCCGACGACCGATTACTGGGCGAAGACCCGCAGCCGCGCCGGCTGGCGGATCGAGCTTGCGGGGCGCGAGATCCCCGCCGACTGGGAGGATTTCGCGCGCACCCTCTTTGGCCTGCCCGAGGCGCAGGCGGTGACGATGCTCGACCCCGCCCATGGCCGCGCCCGCGTCGCGCTGCTGATCGAGGGCCGCGTCGCCGCCGCGATCTTCACCGCGCCCGAGCCGGTCTCGGTCGCCCGCGGCCATGTCGCCGCGCTGCTCGAAGGGCCCGACGCGCCGGGCGTGCTCGCCGGCCAGCCGGGCGCCGACCGGCCCGACCCGGGCGCCACCGTCTGCGCCTGTTTCGACGTCGGCGTGAACACCATCGTCGCCGCGATCCGCGACCAGGGGCTGACCTCGGTCGAGGCGATCGGCGCGGCGCTGCAGGCGGGCACCAACTGCGGCTCCTGCCGGCCCGAGCTTGCGGCGCTGCTCGCCGCGACCCGCGCCGCAGCCGAAGCGGCGGAGTGAGCCGATGAGCAGCCTGCCGCTCCCGCCGCTCCCCGCCCGCCCCGCGCTGCCCGCGCGCCTTGGCCTCATGCTTGCCCGGCTCACCGCGGGCCTCAGCGCGGCGCTCACCCCCGCGACGCGCGCGCCCGACACCGCCGCGCGCGCGCCGAAGACCGGCCATATCGCGCTGGTCGGCGCCGGGCCGGGCGCGCGCGACCTGCTCACGCTGCGCGCGCTCGACCGGCTGCGGGCGGCCGAGGTGATCTTCTACGACCGGCTGATCGACCCCGAGGTGCTTGCCCTCGCGCCCGCCCGCGCGCGGCTCGTCGATGTCGGCAAGGCGGTCGGCGCCTGTCACTGGCCGCAGGCGCGGATCGACGCCGCGATCACCGCCGCGGCGCTGACCGGGGCGCGCGTCGTGCGCCTCAAAAGCGGCGATCCGAGCATCTTCGGCCGCGCGACCGAAGAGCTTGCCGCCGCGCGCCGCCACGGCATCCCGGTCGAGATCGTGCCCGGCGTCACCGCCGCCTCCGCCACCGGCGCGGCGCTCGGCCGTGCGCTCACCGAGCGCGGCGAGACCGACCGGCTGGTGATCGCGACCGGCACCTGCCGCCCGGGCGACGCCGCCCCCGACTGGGGCGCAATGCTGGCGCCCGGCACCACGCTCGCGCTTTACATGGGCGTGCGCCAGGCCGGCGAGATCGAGCGCAGCCTGCGCGCGGCCGGCGTGCCGCCCGAGACCGAGGTGGAGATCGCCGGGGCCGTCTCGACCGCCGCCGAGCGGATCGCGCGCTGCACCACCGGCACGCTCGCCGCGACGCTCGCCGCCGAGGGCATCGGCAATCCGGCGATCATCCTGATCCGCCGCCCGAAGGGGGCCACGACCGCCGCCGCCGCGACCGTCGCGGAAACCGCCGCCCCCTGAGGGCCATGGCCTCGCCGCGCCCGCGGCGCTAGGATCGCCGCCGCAGGGACACGGGGGGCGGCAGATGAAAAACGGCGGAATTTCCTTCTGGCATGCCGAGCTTGGCGGCCCGCCGCCGCGCCGCGCGCCGCTGCCCGGCGATCGCAGCGCCGATATCTGCATCGTCGGCGCCGGTTTCACCGGGCTCTGGGCCGCCTATTACCTCAAGCGCGCGCGCCCCGACCTCGCCATCACCGTGCTCGAGCGCGATTTCGCGGGCTTCGGCGCTTCCGGGCGGAACGGCGGCTGGTGCTCGGGCGAATTCGGCTGGAGCCGGGAGAAATACCTCGCCACCGGCAGCCGCGCGGGCGTCATCGCCTTCGAACGCGCCGGGCGCGAAGCGGTGGCCGAGGTGGTGCGGGTCTGCGCCGCCGAGGGGATCGACGCCGACATCCACGAGACCGAGGCGCTGACCTATGCCTGCAGCCCCGCGCAATGGGCGCGGCTGCGCGCCGAGCATGACAGCGCCCGCGCCTGGGAGGTGCCCGAAAGCCGGATCGGTCTGATCGGCGCCGCCGAGGCGCGCGCGCGCCACGCGGTGGCGGGCCCGATGGGCGCGCTCGTGCGGCGC
>NZ_JBFXGV010000035.1:0-36042 GCF_050177655.1 Paenirhodobacter sp. | reverse complement strand
GCCAAAGGAAACGGCCCGGAGCCTGCGCTCCGGGCCGTTTCGGAAAGGCGTTGCCTCAGTGGGCGCGCGCCACCACGTCGAAGAGATCGGCGTTCAGCAGCAGATGCGCCCCGATCGAGGCGAAATAGCCCAGCGCGATCGCCCAGGTCCATTTCAGATGCGTGGTGAAAGTATAGACGCCGCGCGCCTGCCCCATCAGCGCCACGCCCGCCGCCGAGCCGATCGACAAGAGCGAGCCGCCGACGCCGCAGGTCAGCGTGATCAGCAGCCACTGGCCGTGGCTCATGTCCGGATCCATCGTCAGCACCGCGAACATCAGCGGGATATTGTCGATGATCGCGCTCATCGCGCCGAGGATCGAGTTCGCCGCCGTCGCGCCAAGCCCCTGATAAAGCAGGGTCGAGAGCATATCGAGATAGCCGAGCACGCCAAGGCCGCCCACCGCGAAGATGATGCCGAAGAAGAACAGCAGCGTATCCCATTCGAGCTGCTCGAACTGCTTGAAGGCGTCGAGCACCAGCTCCTCATGCGCCCGCCGCTTGGTGATCTTGCGGGTGAGGAAATAGGAATAGATCTGCATGTAGCCGAGGCCGAGCATCATGCCGAGCGCCGGCGGCAGCGCGAGGAAGTTCTTGAAGCAGATCGAGGTGACGATCGTCAGGAAGAACAGCACGACCACCATGCCCGCGCCGGGTTTGGCATGGGCGGTGCCATGCACGTCGGCGGGCACCTCGTTCGGGATCACGAAGGACATGATCAGCGCCGGCACCAGCCAGTTGAGCGCCGAGGGGATCAGCAGGTCGAAGAACTCGAAGAACTCGATCACGCCCTTTTGCCAGACCATCAGCGTGGTGATGTCGCCGAAGGGGGTGAAGGCGCCGCCCGCATTCGCCGCGACCACGAGCGAGACGAAGGAGGTGGCGACGAATTTCGGATGACCCTTGCCGACCGCCATCACCACAGCGCCCATCACGAGCGAGGTCGTCAGGTTGTCGAGCACGCCGGAGAGGAAGAAGGCGATCAGCCCGGTCACCCAGAACAGCTTGCGATAGGTCAGCCCGAGACCGACGAGCTTGGCGCGCAGCACGTCGAAGACGTGGCGCTCCTCCATCGTGTTCACATAGGTGATCGCGACCAGCAGGAAGAGGAAGAGCTCGCCATATTCCTCGACGATCTCGATCGCCTTTTCATGCGCGACGCCGGTCAGCCCGGCCTGCATGTAGGCGATGCCGATCAGCCCCCAGATCAGGCCCGCCGCCAGCATCACCGGCTTCGACTTGCGCATGTGGGTGGCTTCTTCGAGGATCACCAGCACATAGGCGCCGACGAAGATCAACACCGCAATAATCCCGACCCAGCTCGTGGTCAGGTTGAGCGTTTCCATCTGTCCCTTACTCCTCTCCTGTTTTGGCAGGATTTATCCGAGACCCCCCCCGCAAAACAAGGCAAATCGCCCCCGGCGGGGCCACGCGCGCGCAAATCGCCCGCGGGGCGGGGGCGGATCGTGCGGCGCCCGCCGAAAAAGCCGCGACTCACCCCCCGGGCCGGCCTCGAAAACGGGCATCGCCGGCACGCGGCCGGGCCCTCCGGCTCTCCACGGAACGCCCGATTTTCACGCAGCCGTCATTTTGCACCCGCAGAATGCGCAACTTCCCGCCTGTTCCGGGCCACAACTGCGCAACAATGCGCTGGATGCATGGCTCTGCGGCAAATTTGACGGGGCTGTGACATACAGATCTCTTGCGCGTTTTTTCAGCCTGTGACTATAGAAGCGGCAAAGGGGCCGCTTTTCGCGGCCCTTGGAACTATCTGTTATCTCTTGGAAAATGCATGACCTCCTTCCGGTCTGAACCTGCCCCCTCGCTGACCCGCCGCCGGTTGCTCGCAACGCTCTCGGCCGGTGCGCTCGCTGCCGGCTTCGGCCTGCGCGCCCGCAGTGCCGCGGCGCAGGACGCCACGCCCACGCCGGCCCCCGCCGCCCCCGCGCCGGATGCCGCACCGCAGAGCCAGCCGTTCTCCTACGACGCGCTCTCCGACCAGATGCGCGCCGCCGCCGGCACGCCGGATGCGCCCGTCACGCTGCCCGACAGTTTCCTGTCGCAGCTCACCTATGACGATTACCGGCTGATCCGCTTCAACCCGGATCGCGCCCGCTTCTCCTCGGTCGAGGACAGCCGCTTCCAGCTGCACGCCTTCCACATGGGCTGGCTCTTCAAGGAGCCGGTGCTGCTCTACGAGGTCACCGACGGCGCCGCGACCGAGATGAGCTTCGACACCGACGACTTCATCTACGAGCGCGAGGCGCGCCAGCACGTGCCCGAGCATGTCGCGCTGCCCGGCGTGGCCGGCTTCCGGCTGCACACGCCGCTCAACCGCCCCGATATCTTCGACGAGCTCGTCGCCTTCCAGGGCGCCTCCTATTTCCGCGCGCTCGGCCGCGGCTCGGCCTATGGCCTCTCGGCCCGCGGCCTTGCGGTGAACACCGGGCTTTCGGTCGCCGAGGAATTCCCGCGCTTCACCAGGTTCTGGGTCGAGCGCCCCGCTTCCGGTTCGGAGACGATCAAGGTCTGGGCCGCGCTGGAAAGCGCCTCGCTCACCGGCGCCTATCGTTTCACCATCACCCCCGGCGAGGAAACGGTGATGGAGGTGACCGCGCGGCTTTACTTCCGCGCCGACGTGCAGCAGCTCGGCATCGCGCCGCTGACCTCGATGTTCCTCTTCGCCGAGCGCAACCGCTCCGCCTTCGACGACTATCGTCCGAATGTGCATGACAGCGACGGGCTCGGCATTCAGCGCGCCGACGGCGACATCCTGTGGCGCCCGCTCGCCAATCCGCCGCGCCTCGCCTCGAGCTATTTCAGCGAGACCGCGCCGAAGGCCTTCGGCCTCTATCAGCGCGACCGCAACTTCGACCATTACCAGGATCCCGCCGCGCTTTACGAGCGCCGCCCCTCCTGCGTGGTCGAACCGATCGGCGACTGGGGCAAGGGCTCGATCCGCCTCGTCGAGATCCCCTCGGATCTCGAGGTCAACGACAATATCGTCGCCTTCTGGGTGCCCGATGCCGCGGCCAAGGCCGGCAGCGCCTTCGAGATCTCCTATCGGCTGCGCTGGGGCGACATCCCCTTCGATCCGGCGGACGAGCGTGCCCATGTGGTCGAGACCCGTGCCGGTGTCGGCGGCGTCTCCGGCGTCGAGAACACCGCGGGCACGCGCAAGTTCGTGATCGACTTCGCGGGCGGGCTGCTGGCCAACCTGCCGGCCGAGGCCGCCGACAAGCTCAATATCGTCACCTCTGTCGCCAAGGGCGAGATCGTGACGCAGGTGCTTTCCAAGATCCCCGAAGACGGCGTGTGGCGTCTTGTCCTCGATGTGAAGGCCGGAGGGGGTGAAACCGTGGAACTCAACGCCCATATTGCGGGTTATGGTCGCAAGCTGACCGAGACCTGGCTTTATCAATGGATGAAGGCATGACCGCATTTACCTCCCAACGCGTGGCTCTTTCCTCCGCAGCGGCCCTGCCGTCGAGCGCGGAAGCGCTGATCGCAGGCCCCTGCGCCCTGCCCGAGGCGCCGCTCGCGATGCCGCCGCAGGTGATCGAGGCGGAGCGCGGCCTGCTCCGTCGCCTGATCGACGGGCTGACGCCGCATCGCCCCGCCGCGCCCTCGGCAGGCGCCGGCCTCTGACATCATGACAACCGGGCCGCTCTCGCGCGCAGGGCTTTACGCCCTGCGCCTTCTTGCATTGGCGCTCAGCCTGCTTGCCGGGCTTGGCGCCTTCGTGCTGTTTTTGCAGTTCGGTTCCGCCGACGGGCTCGATGCGCTCGACATCTTCCGCGCGCTGCTGATCCTGATCTCGACGCTCTGGCTCGCCTGGGGCGCGGTGCAGGCGATGATCGGCCTCACCACCTTCTCGCATGCGCCGCGCTACGACCACGACGCGCCGATCCGCGGCCGCACCGCGGTGCTGATGCCGGTCTATAACGAGGATCCGCTCTTCACCTTCACCCGGCTCGCCGCGATGGATGCCTCGCTGCAGGCGACGGGCGATCCGGCCGAGGTGCATTTCGCGGTGCTCTCCGACACCCGCAACGAGGCGATCGCCGAGCGCGAACGCCATCTGTTCCAGCGTCTGGTGACCGAACAGAACGGGCTTGGCCGCTACTTCTACCGCCGGCGCGAGAACAACACCGGCAAGAAGGCGGGCAATATCGAGGATTTCATGACCCGCTCGGGCGGCGCCTATGATTACGCGGTGATCCTCGACGCCGACAGCCTGATGGAAGGCGAGACGATCCTGCAGATGATCCGCCGGATGGAGGCGGAGCCGCGGCTGGGCCTTTTGCAGACCCTGCCGAAGGTGATCCGCGCCCGCTCGCGCTTTGGCCGCGCGATGCAGTTTTCCGCCTCCTTCTTCTCGCCGATCTTCGCGCGCGGCCTCGCGATGATGCAGGGCCGGACCGGCCCGTTCTGGGGCCATAATGCGATCGTGCGGGTGCGCGCCTTCACCGAAAGCTGCGGCCTGCCCCCGCTGCGCGGCAAGCCGCCGTTCGGCGGCCATGTGATGAGCCACGACTATGTCGAGGCCGCGATGCTTGCGCGCGCCGGCTGGATCGTGCGGCTCGACGACGATCTCGGAGGCAGCTTCGAGGAAGGCCCCGAAAACATCGTCGATCACGCCAAGCGCGACCGGCGCTGGTGCCAGGGCAACCTGCAGCATTCGCGCATCATCGGCGCGCCGGGGCTGCGCCCCTGGTCGCGCTTCGTCTTCGCGCAGGGGATCATGGCCTATATCGCGCCGCTGTTCTGGCTCGGCTTCATCCTCGCCTCGATCGCGGCGCCGATCATGGCCCCGCCGCCGGACTACTTCCCGACCCCGGGCTGGCCGATCCCCTATTTCCCGCCCTCGGAGGCCTCGAAAGCGATCGGCCTCGCGATCGGCATCTTCGGGCTGCTCCTGCTGCCCAAGATCCTGATCGCGACGCGCGCCGCCTTCACCGGCCGCGCCCTGCAATTCGGCGGCCGCGGCCTCGCCTTCGCCTCGACCCTGGCCGAGCTTGCCTTTTCCTCGCTCACCGCGCCGGTGCTCTTGATGTATGCCACCCGCTCGGTGTTCCAGGTGCTGCTTGGCCGCGACGGCGGCTGGCCCACGAACAACCGCGGCGACGGCACGCTGAGCGTCGCGGGCAGTTTCGCCGCCTCGCACTGGATCGTCACCATCGGCCTCGTCGGCCTCTTCGCGACCTGGGCCTTCGCGCCCGGGCTGCTGCTCTGGCTCCTGCCCGTCGGCCTGCCGATGGTCTTTGCCCCCGCGATCCTGTGGTGGTCGTCGCAGCCCTCGACCTCCCGACTGATGGGAGTGCCGAGCGAATATTCCCCTGCCCCGGTGATGCAGCTCCATGACAGGATGCTCGCGCGCTGGATCGCCGAAGACGAAGCGGACCTCGCCGCCCAGAGCGCCAGCGACGCGCCGGAGTTGAAAGCCCATGCCTGAGACCAAGACCCCCCTGCCGAGCGGCGCCCGCGATCCGCGGCTCGACTTCTTCCGCGGGCTGAGCCTCGTGATGATCTACCTCAACCACGTGCCGGGGACGATCTACGAGCATTTCACCTCGCGCAATTTCGGCCATTCGGACGCCGCCGAGGGCTTCGTCTTCATGTCGGGCTGCGCCGCCGCGCTCGCCTATGGGCCGAAGATGGCCGAGGGGCTGAACTGGCCGATCTTCCGCCGGATCTGGGGCCGCTCCTGGCTGCTCTACATGGTGCATATCCTCACCGCCGTCTGGGCGATCGCGATCGTCAGCGGCGCGGCGCTCTGGTTCGGGGGCGAGGCGCTCTTGACCAAGAACGCCTTCCTGCCGCTCACCACCGAGCCGCTCGCCTTCCTCGTCGGGATCGCGACGCTCGGCCATCAGCTTGGTTACGTCAACATCCTGCCGATGTATGCGGTGCTGCTGCTTGGCGCGCCCTTCCTGATCCGGCTCGGGCAGCGCTGGCCGCTGGGGCTTCTGGCCTTCACGATCGGTTTCTGGGTGCTGACCGGGATGACCCGTCTCGACCTGCCGAACTACCCGTTCGAGGGCGGCTGGTTCTTCAACCCCTTCGCCTGGCAGCTGCTGTTCTCGCTCGGCATCCTCACCGGGCTCGCGCTGCGCAACGGTCATCGTTTCGTGCCGGTGAAGTCCTGGCTGATCTGGCCCGCCGCGCTTTGGGCGATCCTCTGCGCGATCTGGGTGAAGTCGGATTACCTGATGGAGACCCTCGGCCATGTCGTCTGGCAGCTGCGGCAATGGGGGGCGCCGTTCTTCCTCGTCGATTTCGACAAGACCTATGTCTCCGGCCCGCGGCTGACGCATTTCCTCGCGCTCGGCTACCTGCTCTCGCTGCCCGGGATCGTGCCGCGGATCGCCGCCTCGGCCGTGATGAAGCCGGTGCGCCTGCTCGGCCGCCATGGCCTGCCGATCTTCGCCACCGGCACCGTGCTCGCGATCTTCGCGCAGGCGGTGAAGGAGGTGCATCCGGGCGGTTTCCTGCAGGATACGGTGCTGATCCTCGGCGGTCTCTCGATCCAGTGGGCCTTTGCCGCGATCCGCGAGCGGATCAAGCGCCCGCCGCAATCCGCCGCGCAGATGCCCGCGATCCCGACCCCCGGCGTGCCGGCGCTGCCCGATCCGCATCGCTTCGCCGCGGCGGCGCGCTAAGCGCCCCCGGCGCGCGCTCTCAAACCTCGGTGCCGGCGCCACAGCGCGCCGCCGCCGCCTTCAGCGCCTTCAGCGCCGCCTGCACCTTCGGCGTGCGATGCAGGTCGACATGGCTCACGAGCCAGAGCGAGGATTCCCATTCCGGCTGCGGCGGCACCACCTCGATCAGCCAGGGCATGTGCTCCGCCTCGAGGACCGGGATGAAGCCGAGACCGATCCCCGCCTGCACCGCCGCCGCCTGCGAGACGAGTTCGTTGGCCATGAACACCACCTGGTCGGCGGGCACATTCGCACTGAGCCAGCGGAAGAAGGGCGCGCGGCTGTCGCGCGCGTCGGAGGCGACGAAACGATGCCCGGCGAGATCGTGGATCCCCGCGGGCCGGCCGAATTTCGCGAGATAGGCCTCGGAGGCGTAAAGCGCGACCCGGTTCTGGCCAAGCACCTGCACCACGTTGTCGGGCTCGGTCGGCCGGTTGCCGGCGCGAATCGCGACATGCGCCTCGCCATATTCGAGGCGGAACACCCGCTGATCGGTGAGGTAGCGCAGCACCAGATTCGGATGCGCCTGCATCAGATCGGCCAGCGCCGGCATCACCAGTCCCGAAAGCGAGGGCAGCGAGGTGATGATCAGCTCGCCACGCACCTCCTCGCCCGCGCCCGCGATCCGCGCGGCGAGCTGGGCGAACTGATCCTCGGTCGCCTGCCCCACCGCGAGCAGCTGCTGGCCCGCCTCGGTCGGCGTGTAGCCGCGCGGATGGCGCTGGAACAGCTTCGTGCCGAGCCGCGCCTCGAGCGCGTCGACGTGCCGGATCACCGTAGCATGGTGCACGCCGAGCACCTCCGCCGCGCCCGACACCGTTCCCACCCGCGCCACCTGATAGGCGGTTCTGATCTCGTCCCAGTTCTCGAAATTCATCTGTGCGCCCGCGAACAAACCCTGCGCAATCATGCCTGTTGAGTTCGAGCCCGCAAGAGGAGATTTTTTCTGCAACAGCAAACAACCTCCCGGAGCCTTTCCATGACCAAGATTCTGCGCCTCGACACCTCGATCAAGGGGCCGATGTCGGTCTCGCACAAGCTTGCCGAAAAGATCACCGCCAAGGTCGGCGGCGAGGTCACCGTGCGCGACTGCACCGCGATCCCCGCGATCGACGGCACCTGGATCGGCGCCGCCTATACCCCGGCCGATGCCCGCACCGCCGAGCAGAAGGCAACGCTCGCCCTCTCCGACGAACTGATCGCCGAGCTGAAGGCCGCCGATGTGGTCGTGATCGGCTGCGGCGTCTACAATTTCGGCGTCACCGGCCCGCTCAAGCACTGGATCGACATGGTCTGCCGCGTCGGCGAGACCTTCCGCTACACCGAAGCCGGACCCGAGGGCCTCGCCGGTGCGAAGCGCGTGATCGTCGCCTATACCTCGGGCGGCGTGCCGGCCGGTTCGCCCTATGACCTCGCCACCCCCTACATCAAGCAGGTGCTCGGCTTCATCGGCATCACCGACGTGACCGTCGTCGCCGCCGAAGGCGTCGCCGTCGACGAGGCCGCGGCGCTCGCCCGCGCCGAGGCGCAGATCGCGACGCTCGCCGCCTGACCCCTTGGCGCCCTGCCCCGATCCCGTGCTCTGCCGGGGCCGGGCGCCCTCCCCCGCCGGCTCTCCACCGGCCAAAGGCCCCTCGGTTGACTCCGGGGGGCTTTTCGCTTAAGTCACCGCAGATTCCCCGGAGGACGAAACCTCCGGTCCCGGCACGCGGCCGGGATCGCCACCAGTCAGCGCGTTGCGCCCACTGGTGCGCTTGTCGTTTGTCTGGCCCCGATCAAGGAGGGTGGCCCATGTTCGAAAGTCTTTCCGAGCGCCTTGGCGGCGTGTTCGAGCGCCTGACGAAACAGGGTGCCCTTTCCGCCGATGACGTCCGCACCGCGCTGCGCGAGGTCCGCGTCGCCCTGCTCGAGGCCGACGTCTCGCTGCCGGTCGTGCGCGATTTCGTCAAGCGCGTCGAGGGCAAGGCCACCGGCGCCGCGGTGACGAAGTCGATCACCCCCGGCCAGCAGGTCGTGAAGATCGTCCATGACGAGCTGATCGAGATGCTCTCGGGCGAGGACGAGGCCGACACGCTCAAGATCGACAACCCGCCCGCGCCGATCCTGATGGTCGGCCTGCAGGGCTCGGGCAAGACCACCACCACCGCGAAGCTCGCCCGCCGCCTGAAGGAGCGCGAGAAGAAGAAGGTGCTGATGGCGTCGCTCGACATCTATCGCCCGGCGGCGATGGAGCAGCTCGCGATCCTCGGCACCCAGATCGGCGTCGACACGCTGCCGATCGTGCAGGGCGAATCGGCGGTGCAGATCGCGAAACGCGCCAAGCAGCAGGCGACGCTTGGCGGCTATGACGTTTACCTGCTCGACACCGCGGGCCGTCTGCATATCGACGAGACCCTGATGGGCGAGGTGCAGCAGGTGCGCGACGCGGTCTCCCCGCGCGAGACGCTGCTCGTCGTCGACGGCCTGACCGGTCAGGTCGCGGTCGAGGTCGCGCAGGAATTCGAGGACAAGGTCGGCATCTCGGGCGTCGTGCTCACCCGGATGGACGGCGACGGCCGCGGCGGTGCGGCGCTCTCGATGCGCGCCACCACCGGCAAACCGATCCGCTTCGTGGGCTTGGGCGAAAAGATGGACGCGCTCGAGACCTTCGAGGCGCGCCGGATCGCGGGCCGCATCCTCGGCATGGGCGACATCGTCGCCCTCGTCGAGAAGGCGCAGGAGGTCTTCGAGAAGGAACAGGCCGAGCGCATGATGAAGCGGTTCCAGAAGGGCCTCTTCAACATGAACGACATGAAGTCCCAGCTCGAGCAGATGCAGAAGATGGGCGGCATGCAGGGCGTGATGCAGATGATGCCGGGCATGGGCAAGATGGCGAAACAGGCGGAAGAAGCCGGCTTCGACGACCGCACCATCCGCCGCCAGATCGCGCTGATCCAGGCGATGACGAAGCAGGAACGCGCGAAACCCGAACTGCTGCAGGCGAGCCGCAAGAAGCGCATCGCCGCGGGTGCGGGCCTCGACGTTTCCGATCTGAACAAGCTGCTCAAGATGCACCGCCAGATGGCGGACATGATGAAAAAGCTCGGCAAGATGGGCAAGGGCGGCATGCTGAAACAGGCGATGGCCGCGATGCAGGGCAAGATGGGCGGCCTGCCCGGCGCCGACGAGATGGACCCGGCGAAGATGGCCGAGGCGACCAAGGCGCTTGGCCAGATGAAGGGGCTCGGCGGCGCGCTGCCGGGCGGCATGCAGCTTCCGTCGGGGCTTTCGGGCCTCATGGGCAAGAAGAAATGACCCTGTCCGGCCTTCATATCGCGCGCGTTGACGCCCCGGCCCTGCCGGCGGGCGCGGCTGCGCGCGGCGCGGAGGCCCGGGCATGAGCTTCACCTTCGACATCCCCACCGTGGAAACCGAGCGGCTGATCCTGCGCGCCCCCCATGAGCGCGACTTCCCGACCTTCGCCGAGTTCTACGCCTCCGACCGCGCGAGCTTCGTCGGCGGGCCGATCTCGCCCGAGCTGTCCTGGCGGATGCTTGCGATGGAGACCGGTCACTGGGCGCTGCGCGGCTATGGCCGCTGGATCGCCGAGGAAAAGGCGACGGGCGCGACCGTGGGCATGATCGGTCTCTTCAACCCCGAGGGCTGGCCCGAGATCGAGATCGGCTGGGATCTGTTCAACGGTTTCGAGGGGCGCGGCTTCGCCACCGAGGCCGGGCGCGCCGCGCGCCGCTACGCCTATGAGGTCGTCGGGCTGAAGACGGTGATGAGCCTCGTGAAACCGCCGAACCTCGCCTCGGCGCGGGTCGCCGAGCGGCTTGGCTGTGTGCGCGAGGGCACCTTCCTCCACGAACGCCACGGGCCGATGAACGTCTGGCGCCACCCGACCCCGGCCGCCTGCAAGGGGGAAGGCGCATGACCGTCGTGCTCTGCCCCACCCCGGTGATCGAGACCGAAAGCCTCGTGCTGCGCGCCCCCGCCGCGCGCGATTTCGAGGGCTGGCGCGAGTTCTTCTTCTCCGACCGGTCGCACTGGATCCGCGCGCTCGGCACCGCCGCCGACGAGGCCACCGCCTGGCGCGCCTGGGCCGGCGTGATCGGGCATTGGGTGATGCGCGGCTGGGGCAGCTTCGTCTTCACCACGCAAAGCTCGGATCGCGCGCTCGGCATGTGCGGCCCCTGGGCGCCGATCAACTGGCCCGAGTTCGAGATCGGCTGGACGGTCTGGTCCGCCGAACACGAGGGCAAGGGGATCGTCGCCGAGGCCGCCACGGCCGCGCGCGCCCATGCCTACAGCGTGCTCGGCTGGAAGACGGCGGTGAGCTATATCGCGCCGGACAACACCCGCTCGATCCGCCTCGCCGAACGGCTCGGCGCGCGGCTCGACCCCGCGGCCGCGCCCTTCCCGGGCGAAACGGAAGCGCGCGTCTATCGCCACCCGAACCCGGAGGATCTCGCATGACCGATGCCACGACCCGTGCCGCCGACCTGCTGAAAGAGCATCGCGCCTCGATCGACCGGCTCGACGCGATCCTCGTCTATACGCTCGCCGAACGCTTCAAGCACACGCAATCCGTGGGCCGGCTGAAGGCCGAGCACGAGCTTCCGCCCTCCGATCCCGCGCGCGAGGCGCAACAGATCGAGAGGCTCGAAAGACTGGCGAAAGAGGCCGATCTCGACCCCGAATTCGCCAAGAAATTCCTTAACTTCGTGATTTCGGAAGTGATCCGGCATCACGAGAAATTCCAGAAATGACGGGCCGCCCGAACCTGAAATCGGCACCCGCAACCAGCCATCCAAAGGAGTAACACCATGGCTATGAAAATCCGGCTCGCCCGCGGCGGTTCCAAGAAGCGCCCCCATTACGCGATCGTCGCTTCCGACTCGCGCATGCCGCGCGACGGCCGCTTCCTCGAGAAGCTGGGCACCTACAACCCGCTGCTCGCCAAGGACAGCGAAGACCGCGTGAAGATGGACATGGAGCGCGTGCAGTACTGGCTCGGCCAGGGCGCGCAGCCGACCGACCGCGTCGCGCGTTTCCTCGAAGCCGCGGGCGTTCTCGCGAAGACCGAGCGCAAGAACATGAAGAAGGCCGAGCCGGGCGACAAGGCGAAGAAGCGCGCCGAGGAAAAGGCTGCGAAGGCCGCGGCTCCGGCCGAAGAATAATCTGGCCCGAGGCCTGATTTCGGCTAAGACAGGCGGGCCGGGCAGCGATGCCCGGCCTGTCGCGCAAGGAGGCCCCCGATGACGAAAGAGGATCGCGTCTGCGTCGGCGCCATCGCCGGTGCCTTCGGCGTGAAGGGCGAGGTGCGGCTCAAAAGCTTCTGCACGGAGCCCGAGGACATCGCCACCTATGGGCCGCTCTGGCTCGAGGATGGCGCGCGCAGCTTCACGGTGCGGCTCACCCGGCCGGTGACCGGCGGGCTTGGCGCGCGGCTGAGCGGCATCGCGACGAAGGAAGAGGGCGACGCGCTCAAGGGCGCCACGCTCTGGGCCGATCGCTCCCGGCTGCCTGCGCTGCCCGACGATGAATTCTACCACACCGACCTGATCGGCCTGCCCGTCTATGACGCGGGCGGGGCGCTTCTGGGCAAGGTGCGCGCGGTGCAGAATTTCGGCGCCGGCGACATCCTCGAAATCTTCGCCCCCGGGCGCAAGACGACGCTGATGCTGCCCTTCACCCGCGCCGTGGTGCCGACCGTCGACATCAAGGCCGGGCGCATCGTCGCCGACCCGCCCGAGGAAGACGAATGACACGGCTGATCGTGCATCCGGGCTTTCACAAGACCGGCACGACGACGGTGCAGCACCAGCTCGAGGCGGCGCGCGGCGATCTTGCGCCCGGCTGGGCGGTGCTTTTGCGCGACGATCTCGCCGATGCGCCGGCGGCGGCGCGGGCCTTTTCCGCGCGGCGCGATCCGCTGGAGCTTGGCCTGTTTCAGGCCGCCTTGGCCCGGGTTTTCGCAGCCCAGAACGCGCCGGGGATCGTGGTCTCCTGCGAGGGGCTGTGCGGCCATATGCCGGGCCGGACCGAGGCCGATGATTACAGTGCAGCGCCCGCGCTGATGGCCGCGCTCGAAACCGCGGCGCGCGAGGTGTTCGGCGCAGCGCTCGATCTGCGGTTCTATCTCTCGACGCGGGCGGAGGGCTGGATCGAGAGCGTGCATTGGCAACATGTGCGCACCGGCACACTGACCGAACCGCTGGCGACCTTCTGCGCGCGGATGGCCGGGGCCGCCGATCTCGACGCGGTGGTCGCCGGGATCGCCGCGGCGGTGGCGGCACCGGTGAGCGCGGCGCCGATCGAACGGACGACGCAGCAGGCGCAGGGGCCGGCGACGCCGCTCCTCGATCTGATGGAGCTGCCTGCCGCGCAGCGCGCGTGCTTCGACGCGCGGGAGCGGCGCAACGGGCGGCCGCGGCGCGCCAATCTTGCCGCGCTGGCCGACCGCTTTGCCCGGATCAACGCGCGGCTCGCGCCCGAGGCGGCGGCGGCGCGCAAGCAGGCGCTGCTCGAGGAGATCTGGGCGCGGGGAAAGAGGGAAAGAGCATGAGCGACGAGACCGAGAAGCCCGGCGAAGAGGCCCCCCGCCCGCAGTATCGCGGCGCGACCAAATTCACCACCGCCGAGCTGGTCGAGGGCGAGGCGCCGGAAAGCGCCCCGCATCGCGCGCAGGGCATCCGCAATGTGGTGACCTCGCTCAAGGGGCCGCTGAAGCCCCGCGACCTGATGGAGGAGATCGGCGCCGTCGCCGGCGCCTGGCGCGCGAAGATCGTCACGCTTTTCCCCGAGGCCTTTCCGGGCACGCTCGGCCTCAGCCTCACCGGCAAGGCGCTCGACGCCGGGCTCTGGGCGCTCGACACGATCGACCTGCGCCCCTTCGGCATCGGCAAGCATCGCAACGTCGACGACACGCCGGCGGGCGGCGGCGCGGGGATGGTGCTGCGCGCCGATGTCGTCGCGGCGGCACTCGACGAGGCCGCGGTGGGCACGCCCGCGGATCGTGCGAAATGGCCGGTGGTCTACATGAGCCCGCGCGGCACGCCCTTCACGCAGGCGATGGCGCGGCGCTTCGCCGAGGCCGATGGCATGACGATCCTTTGCGGGCGGTTCGAGGGCGTCGACGAGCGCGTGCTCGAACATTACGGCATCGAGGAGGTCTCGATCGGGGATTTCGTCCTCACCGGCGGTGAGATCGCGGCGCAGGTGATCATCGACGCCATCGTGCGGCTGCGCCCCGGTGTGCTCGGCAATGCCGAGAGCGCGGTGGAGGAGAGCCATTCGAATGGGCTTCTGGAGCATCCGCAATACACCCGGCCGGCGGAATGGGAGGGGCGGGCGATCCCCGAGGTGCTGATGTCGGGCAATCACAAGAAGATCGCGGACTGGCGGCGGGCGCAGAGCGAGGCGCTGACCCGGGCGCGGCGGCCGGACCTTTGGGAGAAACTCGGGAAATGATTTCGCCCCGCTGACGCGGGACGACCCGCCGGGGGCGCTGCCCCCGGGCCCCCGAGGTATTTGGGGCAAGATGAAGGGGCAGCGCGCGTCGACGTTTCGACCATCCGCCCAGAACTGGCCGCCGTGACGTGAGACAGGAGTCCCGATGAGAGGAGTTCCCATGCGCATGTATCAGGTCGACGCATTCAGCGATCGGCTTTTCGCAGGCAATCCCGCCGCCGTCATGGTGCTGGCGGAGTGGCTTCCCGTCCCTCTGATGCTGGCCATCGCGGCGGAGAACAACCTTGCAGAGACCGCCTTCGTCAAACCCCGCCCGGACGGGACCTGGGATCTGCGCTGGTTCACCCCTACCTGCGAAGTGGAGTTCTGCGGGCACGCGACCCTGGCGACGGCGCATATCCTGTTCACGGAACTGAGGGTGGAGGCCGACCTGCTGTTTCACACCCGTGTCGGGGCGCTCAGGGTGTCGAAGGCCTTGCGCGGATACCGGCTGGACATTCCCCGGATGCCACCCGAAGCCATCGACAGACTACCGCCCGAGCTCGCGGGGATCTTCCCTGTCCCGCCCGTGGCCATCTTTCGCAATTTCGAGAATTTTTTCGCGGATCTTGGCAGCGCGGAGGCGGTGCGCAACTTCGTGCCCGACCTCGCGGCGATCGCGAAACTCGGCCCTGTCGGTCTCGTGGTCACCGGACAGGAAGCCGATGCGGCCCCCGCGGATTTCGTCTCCCGCTATTTCGCGCCCGGCGCGGGCATCCCCGAAGATCCGGTGACGGGCTCCATCCATGCCACGCTTGTGCCCTACTGGGCCGGAAAGCTGGGCCGCGACAGGCTTTTGGCTTATCAGGCGTCGCCACGCGGAGGATGGCTTGACTGCGAACTCACCGACGAACGTGTCTATCTGGGCGGCAATGCCGTAACCTTCATGGAAGCCACGATCCGCCTGCCGGACGCGGACTGACCCGAGGCGGCCTCTTCGACCCCCGGCCCCACTTCCCCCTTGATCCGTTGGGCGTTTGCCCGTATGACGCGCCGGTCTGGGCCGGAATCGGCTTCGGACCCTTTGCCTGTTGCCTGTGACCCCCTGCTTCGGCGGTCATGCGGGGCGGCGGGGGAGGCTGGCAAAAGACGAACGATCCTCCGGCGGGCGCTATATGCGGACCCGATCGAAGACCGGAGCTCTCGGGCGGCGCAAACTTTGCGGGACCACCGCAAGCAGTGAAAGGACATGCGATGAACCTGATCGCGCAACTCGAGGCGGAACAGATCGCCGCCCTCGGCAAGACCATCCCGGATTTCAAGGCCGGCGACACCGTTCGCGTCGGCTACAAGGTGACCGAAGGCACCCGTTCGCGCGTGCAGATGTACGAAGGCGTCTGCATCGCCCGCAAGGGCGGCGCGACCATCGCCGCCTCGTTCACCGTGCGCAAGATCTCCTTCGGCGAGGGCGTCGAGCGCGTCTTCCCGCTCTACTCGACCAACATCGACTCGATCGAAGTCGTCCGTCGTGGTCGTGTGCGTCGCGCCAAGCTCTACTACCTGCGCTCGCGTCGCGGCAAATCGGCGCGTATCGCCGAAGATACCACCTACAAGGCCAAGGCCTGAGTCTGAGGAGCGGAAAGATGAAAGCCGATACCCATCCCGAATACCACTTCATCACCGTCAAGATGACCGACGGCACCGAGTACCAGACGAAGTCGACCTGGGGCAAGGAAGGCGACGTGATGTCGCTCGACATCGACCCCACCTCGCACCCGGCCTGGACCGGTGGCTCGACCAAGCTGATGGACACCGGTGGCCGCGTGTCGAAGTTCAAGAACAAATACGCCGGTCTGGGCTTCTGATCCCGACCGCAGAACTGGAAAGGCCCGCGCAAATGCGCGGGCCTTTTGCTTTGGCGACAGGCGCCCCGAAGGGCGCCCTCCTGGTCACTTCGCGTCGGGCCAGGCGTTCACGTCGAGGTCCAGATCCGGGAAGTCCTTCGGATCGAAGATCGGCTTCTCGACCCCCGCCTTCAGCTGCGCGCGGAAGTCGTCGATCACCCGCAGCGCGGTCGGGAACAGCATCATCAGCGCCAGCAGGTTGACGAGCGCGAGGATCCCCATCAGCGGATCGGAGAAGGCGAAGACCGCCGTCGCCCCCGGCGCGGTGGCGCCGACGAAAACCACGATCACGATCGCCACGCGCAGCGCCTGAACCCAGAGCGGGTTCGACGACAGGAAGCTCAGCGCGTTCTCGCCCAGATAGTAATTGTAGATGATCGAGCTGAAGGAGAAGAGCAGGATCGCCCCGGTCAGGTAATACTGCGCCCAGTTGCCGAAGTGATAGACCATGCTCTGCTGCGTCAGGGCGACGCCGTCGATGCCCTCGGCGCCCGGCTGATAGACCCCGCCGAGCAGGATCACGAAGGCGGTGCAGGAGCAGATGATGATCGTGTCGATGAAGACCGAGAAGCTCTGGGTGATGCCCTGGCTCATCGGGTGCTTCACATAGGCCGTCGCGGCGACGTTCGGCGCCGAGCCGAGCCCCGCCTCGTTCGAGAAGAGGCCGCGGCGCAGGCCGTTGGCGAGCGCGGCACCAACCCCGCCCGAGACCGCCTCGCGCCAGCCGAAGGCATTGGCGACGATGTCGTAAAGCACCGCGGGAACCGAGGTCACGTTGATCGCGATCACCACAACCGCCATCGCGAGATAGCCGATCGCCATCACCGGCACGATCACGTCGGAGGCCTGGGCGATGCGGTGGATACCGCCGTAGATGATGAGCCCGGTCAGCACCGCAAGCACGATGCCGGTCGCATAGCGCGGCACGCCGAGGCTGTCCTGCATCGCGCCGGCCACGGTATTGCCCTGGAACGCGTTGAAGCCGAAGGCGAAGGAGGCGATCAGGCAGATCGCATAGATCACCGCGAGCCAGCGGTAATTCGGGCCAAGCCCGTAGAGGATCGAATAGGCCGGACCGCCGCGGAAGAAGCCGCCGGGCTCCGCCCGTTTGAAGAGCTGTGCCAGCGTCGACTCGATCAGGCTCGAACACATGCCGATCAGCGCGATCGCCCACATCCAGAACACCGCGCCCGGGCCACCCGCGGTGATCGCCACCGCGACCCCCGCGATATTGCCGCCGCCCACGCGCCCCCCGACGGAGACGAGCAGCGCCGCGCGCGCGCTGATCTTCGTCGGATCGGATTCATTCTCGTCGCCACGCAGCACGCCGAACATCCGGCGAAAGAACTGGAACTGCACGAAACGACTTGCGACGGTGAAGAACACCCCCAGCACGACAAGGAAGGGGATCAGCGCCCATCCCCATGTCAGATCGTTGATCGTGTTGAAGATCGTGTCGAAAAAACCCATCTGTCACCCTTTCTGGAAGCCATCGAGTACGCCTTTTCAGGGCTAACCCGCGATGCGGCGCGGCGAAACCCCGTGCGCGCGGAAAATCCCGGAGCGGCGCGCAAAAAGGCATCACGGGGGCCGGTCGCCCCGCCCCGGTCCGCTCTGCCCAGGTTTTCCGCGTTCGCGCGACCCGGACGCCCCCGCAGGCGGGGCCGCGCGCTCCGGCGCCGGCCAAAGCCCCTTGCAAGGGCGCGCTTCCTTCGGTAGCCCGGGCGTCCTATAGTCGCGCGCGCCCCCGCAGAGGGGCCGAAGATCGGGGTTCTGGACGTGGCGCATATCATCGTTGTCGGCAATGAAAAGGGCGGCTCGGGCAAGTCGACCACCTGCATGCATGTGGCCACCGCGCTCGTGCGGATGGGGCACCGGGTCGGCGCGCTCGACCTCGACCTGCGCCAGCGCAGCTTCGGCCGCTACGTCGAGAACCGCCTCGCCTATCTGCAGCGCGAGGGGCTCGACCTGCCGACGCCCGATTATCACCTGCTGCCCGAGGTCGATCCGGAGACCCTCGCCCCCGGCGAGAACGCCTTCGACCACCGGCTCTCGACCGCGGTGGCCGAGCTCGAGCCGGTCTGCGATTTCATCGTGATCGACTGCCCCGGCTCGCATACCCGGCTGAGCCAGGTCGCGCATTCGCTCGCCGACACGCTGATCACGCCGCTCAACGACAGTTTCATCGACTTCGACCTGCTCGCGCGGATCGACCCGGTGACCTCGAAGGTGATCGGCCCCTCGATCTATTCGGAGATGGTCTGGTCGGCGCGGCAGCTGCGCGCGCGCGCAGGCCTCAAGCCGATCGACTGGGTGGTGCTGCGCAACCGCGTCGGCGCGCAGCAGATGCACAACAAGCGCAAGGTGGGCGCCGCGCTCGAACAGCTGTCGAAGCGGATCGGCTTCCGCGTGGCGCCGGGCTTTTCGGAACGGGTGATCTTCCGCGAGCTGTTCCCGCGCGGGCTGACGCTGCTCGATCTCAAGGATCTCGGCGTCGAGAACCTCAATATCTCCAACGTCGCGGCGCGGCAGGAACTGCGCGAACTGATGAAGGAATTGCACCTGCCGGGCGTCGAGCTCAACTTCTGAGCGGGCGGCGGCCGATCGGGCCGCCTCCGATCCGACGGGCGGCGCGGCTCAGGCGGTGCGCGCGACGAACTTGAAGGGCGAAACCGGGCGGTGCATGCGACGGTGCCGGCGCGAGGAAGGCGTCTGGCCCAGCGCGCAGAACCGCGCCTCGAGCACCGCGTCCTCTGCACGGCGGAACCGGGCAAGGAGCTCCATCAGTTTCTGCGCCATCGTGATCCTCCATCGTCTCGGATTGCTTCGATCCCGGTCAGACTCGCGCCGAATTGCGGCGGGAACGTGACCCGATGACGGAGAAGACGCGGCCTTGTCGGGGCTATTTTTCGCGCCCGATCAGCCGCAGCATCCTGCTCACCGCAAGCTCGTAGCCCTGGGTGCCGCAGCCGATCACGATGCCGTCGGCGCGCGCACTGACATAGGAGTGATGGCGAAATTCCTCGCGCTTGTGGACGTTCGAGATATGCACCTCGATCACCGGCCCCTCATAGGCGTTGAGCGCGTCGAGCACGGCGACCGAAGTATGCGTCCAGGCGGCGGGGTTGATGACGATCCCGGCCGCGTCATGGCGCGCCTCGTGGATCCAGTCGATCATCTCGCCCTCGTGGTTGGTCTGGCGCAGGACAACGCGCACCTCCTCGCCCCCGGCGAGCGCGGCACAGCGCGCCTCGACATCGGCGAGCGTGTCGCGGCCGTAAATTTCCGGCTCGCGCTGGCCAAGCAGGTTCAGGTTCGGACCGTTGAGGATGAAGATCGTCTGGCGCATGTCGCCCTCCCGTCTGACCCCGCCTTTGTGCGACGGGGCCCGTGATTTTCCAAGCGCTTTCGGCTCAGCGCTTCTTCATCGCATCAAGCAGCGCCGCGCCGAAACCGCCCGGAGCACCGGCGCCGCCCTTCGGCCCCGAACTCATCGGCCCTTTCGGACCTTTCGGCCCCCGCGGGCCCTTCGGATCCCGCTCCGGCCCACGCGCCGCGCGATCCTCGCGCGCCGAAGTGCCGCCGTCCTTGCGCATCGTCAGCCCGATGCGCTTGCGCGGCACGTCGACCTCGGTCACCCGCACCTTCACCACATCGCCCGCCTTCACCACCTCATGCGGATCCTTCACGAAACGGTCGGCGAGCTGGCTGATATGCACGAGCCCGTCCTGATGCACCCCGATATCGACGAAGGCACCGAAGGCCGCGACATTGGTCACCGTGCCCTCGAGCTGCATCCCCGGGCGCAGATCCTTGATATCCTCGATCCCCTCGGCGAAAGAGGCGGTGACGAAGCTCGGCCGCGGGTCGCGCCCGGGTTTTTCCAGCTCGCTCAGGATGTCGCGCACCGTGGGCAGGCCGAATTTCTCGTTGACGAAATCCGCCGCGCGCAGGCGGGACAGCGTCGCGCTGTCGCCCATCAGCGTGCGGATGTCGCGCCCGCAGGCCTTCACGATGGCGCGCGCCACGTCATAGGCCTCGGGGTGGACGGAGGAGGCATCGAGCGGCTCCTTGCCGCCGGTGATCCGCAAGAAGCCCGCGCATTGCTCGAAGGCGCGCGGCCCGAGGCGGGTGACCTTGAGCAGCTCGCGCCGCGAGGCGAAAGCGCCGTTCGCATCGCGATGCGCGACGATCGCCTCGGCGAGCCCCGGCCCGAGGCCCGAGACATGGGCGAGCAGCGGCGCCGAGGCGGTGTTGAGATCGACGCCGACCGCGTTCACCGCATCCTCGACCACGCCCGACAGCGCATGGCCAAGCTTCGACTGATCGACGTCATGCTGATACTGGCCGACGCCGATGGATTTCGGTTCGATCTTCACGAGTTCGGCCAGCGGATCCTGCAGCCGCCGCGCGATCGAGACGGCACCACGGAGCGAAACATCGAGGCTCGGGAATTCGCGCGCGGCGAGTTCGGACGCCGAATAGACCGAGGCGCCCGCCTCCGAGACCACCACCTTCACCGGCGCCTTCACCCCGGCGGGCAAGAGTTTCAGCGTATCGGCGACAAGCTTTTCCGTCTCCCGGCTTGCCGTGCCATTGCCGATCGCGATCAGCTCCACCCCATGCGCCGCGATCAGGCGCAGCATCGCCTGCTGCGCGCCGCGCAGGTCCATCTTCGGCGGGAACGGATAAAGCGTGTCGGTCGCCAAGAGCTTGCCGGTCGCATCGACCACCGCCGCCTTGACCCCCGTGCGGATGCCCGGATCGAGGCCGAGCGTCGCCTTCGCCCCGGCCGGCGCGGCCAGCAGCAGATCCTTGAGGTTGCGCGCGAAGACGCGGATCGCCTCTTCCTGCGCGCGCGCGCGCATCTCGCCCAAGAGGTCGAGCATCATCGAGAGCGAAAGCTTCACCCGCCAGGTCCAGCCCGCCGCGGCGCGCAGCCAGATGTCGCCGGGCGCCTGCGTGCGCGCATCGAGCGCGGCGGCGACCATCGCCTCGGCCCGCGCGACGCCCTCCTCGTCGGGCGCGATGTCGAGGGTCACGACGCCCTCATTCGAGGCGCGCAGCATGGCGAGCGCGCGGTGCGAGGGCACATCGGCCCAGCGCTCGCGATGGTCGAAGTAATCGGAGAATTTCGCGCCCTTCTCCTCCTGCCCGGCGATCACCTTGGCCGTCAGATAGGCCTCGCGGCTGAGGTAGGCGCGCAGATCGCCCAGAAGCTGCGCATTCTCGACCAGCCCCTCGGCCACGATCTCGCGCGCGCCGTTCAGCGCATCCTTCACCGTCGGCACCGCCTCGCTCAGATAGGCTTCGGCCAGCGCCTCGGGCGCTGCCCTGCGGTCGGCGAGCACCGCCTCGACCAGCGGCCCCAGCCCGTTCTCGCGCGCGATCATCGCCTTCGTGCGGCGCTTCGGCTTGTAGGGGAGGTAAAGATCCTCGAGCTCCGCCTTCGTCTCCGCCCGCGCGATCGAAAGCGCGAGATCGTCGCTCATCTTGCCCTGTTCGGTGATGCTCGAGACGATCGCGGCGCGCCGCGCCTCAAGCTCGCGCAGATAGGTGAGCCGGTCGGAAAGGTTGCGCAGCTGCGTGTCGTCGAGCCCGCCGGTCACTTCCTTGCGATAGCGCGCGACGAAGGGGACGGTCGCGCCCTCGTCGAGCAGCCCCACGGCCGCGGTGACCTGTTCGGGGCGCGCGTCGATTTCACTGGCGATGGTGCGGGCGATGCGGGTGGCGGTGTCCATGATCTCTCCCCTGTTCGGAGCGCCGTTCTAGCCGCCCGGCGCGGCGAGGCCAAGGGGAGGCAGCCAAGGGGAGGAGCGCCTTGACACTGCCGCGCCGACGCGCCCCTTTGGGCGCAGACAGGAGACACCGATGACTCATTTCCCCCCCGCCCTCGAGGAGCGGCTTGTCCGCTATACTTCGGTCGACACGCAAAGCGACGCGGACAGCCCCGCCTCGCCCAGCACCGCGATCCAGCTGAACCTCGCGAAGATGCTTGCCGAGGAGCTCACCCGGATCGGCGCCGCGGAGGTGACGGTGACGGACTATGGCGCGGTGCTTGCCACCGTGCCGGCGACCGCCGAGGGGCCGATCGTGGGGCTGATGGCGCATATGGATACCGCGCCCGCCTATAGTGCGACCGGGGTGAAGCCGCGGGTCATTCGCGGCTACAACGGCGGCGAGATCACCTTTCCCGATGCGCCGGGCCTCGTGCTCAGCCCCGAACACAACCCCTATCTCGCGCAAAAGGTCGGCGACGACCTGATCACCGCCTCGGGGCTGACGCTGCTGGGCGCGGATGACAAGGCGGGCGTCGCCGTGCTGATGACGATGGCCGAGCATCTGCTCGCCAATCCCGGGCTGAGCCATCCGAAACTGCGCCTTGCCTTCACGCCCGACGAGGAGATCGGCCGCGGCGTCGATGCGCGACTGCCGCGCGATCTTGGCGCCGATTTCGCCTATACCTTCGATGGCGGCGCGGTGGGCGAGATCGAATACGAGAGCTTCTCCGCCGATGGCGCGAAGGTGAAGGTGACCGGCGTTTCGACCCACCCGGGCACCGCGAAGGGCAAGATGGTGAACGCGCTGCATCTCGCGGCGAAGATCATCGAGATGCTGCCGCAGGCGACGCAGACGCCCGAGGTGGTCGAGGGGCGCGAGGGCTTCTGGCACATCACCAATATGGCGGGCACCGCGGCGGAGGCCGAGCTGTCGATCATCCTGCGCGACTTCGAACTCGACGGGCTTGCCGCGCGCGGCGAGATGCTGCGCCAGGTCTGCGCCGCGGTGGCCGCGACCGAGCCGCGCGCCACCATCGCCTGCACCATCACGCCGCAATACCGCAACATGCGCTACTGGCTCGAAAAGGACATGACGCCGGTCGAACTCGCGCGCGCGGCCTGCCGCGCCGAGGGGATCGAGCCGGTCTCGGTGCCGATCCGCGGCGGCACCGACGGCTCGCGGCTGACGGAAATGGGCGTGCCCTGCCCCAATGTTTTTACGGGCATGCAGGACATTCACGGCCCGCTCGAATGGGTCTCGGTGCAGGACATGGCGAAGGCGACGGCGGTCGCGCTGCGCCTTGTGCAGCTTGCCGCGAAAGGGGCCTGAGATGACGTTGAAAGACGAAACCCTCGCGCTGCTCGCCGGGCTCGGCGTCGATCCCGCGCGCGTCACGGGCGGGCCGATGACCTCCTTCACCCCGGTCACCGGCGAGGCAATCGGCGCGCTCACCCCCGACACGCCCGCGCGCGCCGAGGCGGCGATCCACCGCGCGAAGGCCGCCTTCCGGATCTGGCGCATGGTGCCCGCCCCGAAACGCGGCGAGCTCGTGCGGCTTTTCGGCGAAGAGCTGCGCGCGGCGAAACCGGCGCTTGGGCGCCTCGTCTCGATCGAGGCGGGCAAGAGCCCGTCCGAGGGCGCGGGCGAGGTGCAGGAGATGATCGACATCTGCGATTTTGCCGTCGGTCTGAGCCGCCAGCTTTACGGCCTGACGATCGCGACCGAACGCCCCGGCCACCGGATGATGGAGACCTGGCATCCGCTGGGCGTCGTCGGCGTGATCTCCGCCTTCAACTTCCCGGTCGCGGTCTGGGCTTGGAACACCGCGCTCGCGCTCGTCTGCGGCGATCCGGTGATCTGGAAACCTTCCGAGAAAACCCCGCTCACCGCGCTGGCCGCGCAGGCGGTGCTGGCCCGGGCGCTGGCGCGTTTCGGCGACGCGCCGGCGCATCTCTCGCAGGTGCTGATCGGCGGGCCGGAGGTCGGCGAAGTGCTGGTCGAAAGCCGCGACGTCGCGCTGATCTCGGCCACCGGCTCGACCCGGATGGGCCGCGCCGTGGGGCCGAAGGTCGCCGCGCGCTTCGGCCGCTCGATCCTCGAACTCGGCGGCAACAACGCGGGCATCGTCTGCCCCTCGGCCGATCTGGAGATGGCGCTGCGCGCCGTCGCCTTCGGCGCGATGGGCACCGCGGGGCAGCGCTGCACCACGATGCGCCGGCTCTTCGTGCATGAAAGCGTCTATGACGCGCTGGTGCCGCGGCTGATCGCGGCCTATGCCGGGGTCTCGGTCGGCAACCCGCTGGAAACGCAGGCGCTTGTCGGACCGCTGATCGACGCGCAGGCCTTCGAGGCGATGCAGGAGGCGCTGGCGGCGGCGCGCGCCGAGGGGGGCACCGTGCATGGCGGCGGGCGCGAATCCGTCGCCTCGAATGCGGCCTTCTACGTGCGCCCGGCGCTCGTCGAAATGCCCGAGCAAAGCGGCCCGGTGCTCGAGGAGACCTTCGCGCCGATCCTCTACGTCATGCGCTACAGCGATTTCGACGCGGTGATCGAGGGGCACAATGCCGTCGGCGCGGGGCTGTCCTCCTCGATCTTCACCCTCGATCTGCGCGAAATGGAACAGTTCCTCTCCGCCGCGGGGTCGGATTGCGGCATTGCCAACGTCAACATCGGCACCTCGGGCGCCGAGATCGGGGGCGCCTTCGGCGGCGAGAAGGAGACCGGCAGCGGGCGCGAGAGCGGCTCTGACGCCTGGAAGGGCTACATGCGCCGCGCGACGAACACGATCAACTTCTCGCGCGAGCTGCCGCTGGCGCAGGGCGTGACCTTCGACATCGACTGAATTCCTGCGCGGGAGATCCCCGCGCAGCCCCCGCCCGCGCGAGGCGCGGACAACGTCACCAGAGAGGATGCGGCATGAGCCCGGTTCCGGTTTTCGACGGCCACAACGATTTCCTGCTGCGCCTGCTGCGCGCGCCCGAGCGGCGCGAGACGACCTGGCTCACCGACACCGGCGAGGGGCATCTCGACCTGCCGCGGATGCGCCGGGGGGGCTTTGCCGGCGGTTTCTTCGCCGTCTACATCCCCTCGCCGCGGGCGCATGACGACCCGGATTTCGACCGTGTCATGCGCACTCCGCCCTTTGCGCTGCCGCTGCCCGAGGAAGTGCCCTACGCGACCGCGCTGCCGATCGCGATGGCGATGGTCGGCCATCTGAAATGGATGGAGCGGACCGGGCATCTGGCGATCTGCACCTCGGTCGCGGAAATCCGCGCCGCGATGGCCGCGGGCAAGATCGCCGCGATCCTGCATTTCGAGGGCTGCGAGCCGATCCTCCCCGATCTCGACGCGCTCCATGTCTGGCACGCGGCGGGGCTGCGCTCGCTTGGCCCCGTCTGGTCGCGCCCGACCGCCTTCGGCCATGGCGTGCCCTTCGCCTTTCCGTCGAGCCCCGACACCGGCGACGGGCTGACCGAGGCGGGCAAGCGCCTCGTGAAGGAATGCAACGCGCTGAAGATCATGCTCGACCTGAGCCACCTCAACGAAAAGGGGTTCGACGACATCGCCGCGCTCTCCGATGCGCCGCTCGTCGCCACCCATTCGAACGCCCATGCGGTAACGCCCTCCTCGCGCAACCTGACCGACCGGCAGCTTGCGATCATCGCCGAAAGCGACGGCATGGTCGGGCTGAACTATGCCGCGGGTTTCCTGCGCCCCGATGGCATCGGCGAGACCTTCACCGGTTGGGATCCGGTGCTGCGCCATCTCGACCATCTGATCGGCAAGCTCGGCGAGGATCGCGTGGGGCTCGGATCGGATTTCGACGGCGCGACGATGCCCGCCGATCTGGGCGATGTCACCGGGCTGCCGCAGCTGCTCGAGGCGCTGGCCGCCCATGGCTATGGCGCCGCGCTGATCGAAAAGATCGCGCATCGCAACTGGCTTGCCGTGCTCGAACGGGTCTGGGGCGCCTAAGCCCCGGATTTTCCCGCGACATCCTTGCGCATGCCTTGGCGAACCGGGGGGGCGATGTCTATATTCGGGGCAAGCGCGCCGTTCCGGCGCAGATCTGCGGATGAATGCCCGACATGAGTGAGAAAACCCCCTATGACGTGCTCGGCGTGGCGAAGACCGCCACCGAGGCCGAGATCAAGAAAGCCTATCGCAAGCTCGCCAAGGAGCTGCACCCCGACCTGACCGGCGGCGATGCCGCCAAGGCCGAACGGTTCAAGGCGGTCTCGGCCGCCTATGACCTCTTGCGCGACGCCGAAAAACGCCGCCGCTACGACGCGGGCGAGATCGACGCCAGCGGCCAGGAAAAGCCGCAACGCCAGTATTACCGCTCCTACGCCGAGGCGGACCCCTCGCAACGCTATGACTTCGAAGGGAATTTCGATGACCTCGGCGATATCTTCTCGCGCGCCTTCCGACAGCAGCAGGGCGGCGGCGCGGGCGGTTCCGCGCGGGGGCCGCGGATGCAGATGAGGGGGGCGGACCTGCAGTTCCACATGGAGGTGAGCTTCCTCGACGCGCTTCTGGGCGCGAAGAAGACGGTGAGCTTCCCGGAAATGGGCCGCGTCGAGCTGACGATCCCCTCCGGCGTCGAGGACGGCCAGACCCTGCGCCTGCCCGGCAAGGGCCAGCCCGGGGTGAACGGTGGACCGGCGGGCGACGCCTATGTGCGCCTTTCGGTGACGCCCGACCCGGTCTTCACCCGCGAGGGCGAGGATGTGTTGATGGATCTGCCGATCTCGATCGACGAGGCGGTGCTGGGTGCCTCGGTCGAGGTGCCGATCCCGGGCGGGCGGGTAAAGCTCAAGGTGCCGGCGAACTCCTCCTCGGGCCGGGTGATGCGGCTGCGCGGCAAGGGGGCGCCCACCGGGCAAGGTGGGCACGGCGATCTGAAGATCACGCTGAAGATCGTGCTGCCCGAGGTGGAGGATCCGACGCTCGCCGAGGCGGTGAAAGCCTGGCGCGCGAAGAATTTCTATGACCCGCGTGCCGGCTGGAAGGGGGCCCGCTGATGCTGACCGAAACCGAAATCCTCGCCCGTATCGAGGGGCTCAGCGCCGAAAGGCTGACGGTTTGCGTGACCCGTTCCTGGGTGCGCCCGAGGCTCGGCGAGGCCGGGCCCGTCTATGACGACACCGACCTCGCGCGGCTGCGGCTGATCGTCGAGATGACCGAGGACATGGCGGTGAACGACGAGGCGGTGCCGCTGATCCTGCACCTGCTCGACGAGGTCACCAGCCTGCGCCGGCGCATCCGCGCACTCGACGCGGCGATGACGGCCGAGGGGCCCGAGCTTTGCGAAGCGGTGATCGCGCGGCTGCGCGGCACCGCCTCCTGACGCCGTGACACGGGGCCGCCGCGGATGAGCTGGGCCTTCCTGATCTCCGCGGCGCTGCTCGCCTTTCACACCAGCGCCGCGCTGCTCGCCTTTCGCGCGATCCGCACCGCGCGCACGCCGCAGGGGGCGGTGGGCTGGACGGTGTTCCTGCTCGCCCTGCCCTATCTCGGCGTGCCCGCCTATCTGATCCTCGGCGATTTCAACTATCCCGGCATGATCGAGGCGCGGCGGCTTTCGGAGCAGGTGCCCTCCCCCCCCGCGACCGGCACCGCGGCGCAGATGCCCGCGGAAAGCGCGCGAATGCGCCACGGCTACGAGGCGATCGCCGGGCGCGCCACCGTCGCCGGCAATGCCGTCGGCCTGCTCACCGCGGGGGAGGAGGTGTTCGAGACCCTCTTCGCCGCGATCCGGGCGGCGGAACGCTATGTTCTGGTGGAAACCTATATCCTGCGCGACGACGGGCTGGGCCGCGCGCTGCAGGAGCTTCTGATCGCGAAGGCGCGCGCGGGGCTGCGGGTCTGCGTGCTTTATGACCCGTTCGGCAGTTACGGGCTCGATCGTGCCTATGTCGCGCAGATGCGCGCGGCCGGGGTCGAGGTGATGAATTTCCACGCCCGCCATCCGCCGCGCCGCCTCGCGCCCCTGCGGCTCAACTTCCGCAACCACCGCAAGATCGCGGTGATCGACGGCAAGACCGGTTTCACCGGCGGCTACAACATCGGCGACGAATATGTCGGGCGCAATCCGCGGCTTGGCGACTGGCGCGACACGATGCTGCGCCTAGAGGGGCCGGTGGTGGCGCAGCTGCAGCTCCATTTCGCCGCAGACTGGCACTGGGCGACGGGCGAGCGGCTCGACCTCGACTGGGCGCCTGCGCCGGTCGCGGGCGGGCTGCCCGCGCTGGTGCTCGCCTCCGGCCCCTCGGATCGCAACGAGCCCGGCACGCTTTATTTCCAGCACGCGATCACCGGCGCGACCAAGCGGATCTGGATCGCCTCGCCCTATTTCGCGCCCGACACCGGGCTGATGCGCGCACTTGGCCTCGCCGCGCTGCGCGGCGTCGACGTGCGCGTCATCATGGCGGGCAAACGCGATCACTGGCTGGTGTGGCTTGCCGCTTTCGCCTTTCTCGACGCGATGCGCGAGAGCGGGGTGAAATTCTACCGCTTCGGCCCCGGCTTCATGCATCAGAAGGTGGTGCTGATCGACGACATGATCGCCGGGGTCGGCAGCCACAACCTCGACAGCCGCTCCTGTCGGCTGAATTTCGAGGCCTCGGCGCTGGTCTTCGACCGCGGCTTTGCCGGCGAGGTCACCGCGATGCTGGAGCGTGACTTCGCCCGGGCCGAGCCCTGGGACCGCCCGCTGGCGCAGGCGCCGCTCGCGCTGCGCATCGCGGCCCCGGTCGCGCGGCTCTTCGCGCCGATCCTTTAGCGTTTGTCCTGCGCGGCGCGATGGCCGAGCGCCTGGTAGATCGGCGCCTCGCGGAAGGATTCGGCGACGAACATCGCCGCGAAACAGCCCGAGAGCAGCGGCAGGAGCAGCTGCGAGGCGCCGGTCATCTCGATCACCAGCACCATGCCGGTGAGCGGCGCGCGCACCGCCCCGGCGAACAGCGCGGCCATGCCGACCGCGGCGAAGGCCGCGGGTTCGACCGGCAGCCCCGGCGCGACCGCCTGCACGAGATAGCCAAAGCCAAGCCCCGCCATCGCACCGAGCGCCAGCATCGGCGCGAACAGCCCGCCGGGCGTCGCCGCGGCATAGGAAAGCGCGCCGAGCGCGAGGCGGAAGAGGAAGAGCCCGGGCAGCACCAGCGGCGCGATCTCGCCGTAGAGCGCGCGCTGCGAGAGCGCCTCGCCGCCGCCGATCCAGCCCGGCGCCACCAGGGCGACGGCGCCGACCGCTGCCCCGATCACCGCGGCGCGCAGCTCGACCGGGGCCTTTATCGCGCCGACGAGGGAAAGCGTGCGCAGAAGCGAGCGATTGTAGAGCACCGAAAGCAGCCCGCAGATCAGCCCGAAGAGCAGGAACAGCGGCTGCACCGCCCAGACCGGCGCGGCGACATCGGGCAGCGCGAAATCGAGCGCATCGCCGAGGATCGCGCGCGAGACGGTGATCGCGCCGACCGAACAGCCGAGCGCCACCACCGACATCCGCCGGTCGAAGCGGCCCTCGAGCTCTTCGAGCACGAAGATCGCCCCGGCGGCGGGCGCGTTGAAGGCGGTGGCGAGCCCCGCCCCCGCGCCGCCGGCGAGCAGCGCGCGGGTGTCCTCCCAACTCAGCCGCGTGAGCCTTGCCATCGAATGCGCGATGCCCGCGCCCATCTGCACGCTCGGCCCCTCGCGGCCCAGCGCGAGCCCGCCGCCGATCGCCATCATGCCGCCGAGGAACTTGATCGGGATGAACTTGAGCGGCGCCGGCGGCAGTTCGGAATGCAGCACCGCCTCGACATGGGGAATGCCGCTGCCCGAGGCGGCGGGCGCGATGCGCCGCACCAGTGCCGCGGCGCCGGCGGCAAGCGCGGCGGCAGTAAGCACCACGAGCGCGCCGCCCCAGAATGCGCCCTGCGCCTGCGCGAGACCCGCGGCGCGCCAGTCATCCCCCGCGATCAGCGCAAGGCGAAAGGCGGCGCAAACCGCCCCGCCGATCGCCCCGGTGGCCAGCGCGACGAGCGCCAGCCCGAGCAGGTGGTTCAGATCACGCATCCGCCCCGGCCCGGCACAGGCTCAGCCGCGCAGCGGCGCGAGCGCCCCCGCCCATTTCGCCAGCTCGTCGATCATCTGCCCGGCGCTCTCCTCATGCGGCTTCTCGGCGGTGAAGCTGCCGTCCGCGAGATGGCCGAAGACCATCGGGATCACCACCTGCTGCGGGATCGGCATCACCGACAGCGTCGTCAGCATCGTCTTCGCCGTCTGCACCGACCGCAGCCCGCCCGAGATGCCGCCATAGCTGACGAAACCCGCCGGCTTGTAGGCCCATTCCGAATAGAGATAGTCGACCGCGTTCACGAAGGCCGGGGGCGCGGTGAAATTGTATTCCGGCAGCACGAAGACGAAGGCGTCGCTGTCGTCGACGATCGCGCTCCAGCGCTTCGTGTGCGCGTGCTCGTATTTCTTCATCCGCGGATGGTTCGGCTCGTCGAGGATCGGCAGGGCGACCTCGGCGAGATCGGTGAACACCACCTCGAAGCCCGCGGAATGGGCCTTCGCATAATCGACGAACCAGTCGGCGACCGGCTTGCCGTTGCGGCCCGGGCGGGTCGAGGTGAGGATGACGTTGAGCTTCATGGGAAGTCCTTTCTGTGCCACGCCCCCGGGGCGCGGCGGTCGACGGCTCTAGTGATCGAGCCCTTTCACATATTCCATCAGCCGCACGAGGCGCACGGGCGTCGGCGTCGGAATCCCGTCGCCGCTGTCGTAAAGCACCATCGGCCCCTCGGTCAGCGGCTCGAAGGGCGGCATCTGCCCGGCCTGCGCGCCGACCATCTCGCCATGCTCCTTGTAGCCGGTGATCTTCGACATCACCCGCGCCTCGGGGAAGACCCCCTCGTTCATCGCGGTGAGATCGGCAAGCGGCGTCGGCGCGAGCTTGAGCTCGGTCGCGATCGGCCCCGGGCTGCGGCCATCGCCGTGGCATCCCGCGCAGTAATCGGCGTAATCCTTCGCGCCGGAAGGCCCCTGAAACGCCACCCCGCCGACACAGGCGGCAAGCAGGATCGGAATCGGCAAAGCGAGGATGAGGGCACGCATTTCGGTCTCCTTTTGCGCCATGCAATCACGTCGCGCGCCGCTCCGCAACGGCGACGCAGCCCCCCGGGGCGCGGCTTTTGTGACGCCGGCTTGACCCAGATCAGCCCCCCGCGCGGATCGCGCTGCTATGCTGACTGCCATCTCGGCAAGGCCGACACGTTCCCGGCAAGGCCGACGCAGATGTTGGAGGACAACCGCATGAGAGTCGTTTCGATCCTGGGCCCGTCTCAATCAGGCAAATCCACGCTCACCGCCGCACTGGCAGGGCTCGAAGGCCACAAGCCGCAGCGCCTTGCACTTCTGGGCGAGGCGGCGGTGACGCGATTCTCCTTCATGGGTGACGACTGGGCGGCGCTCGACTGCCCCGGCGGCGCCGACAATCTCGCCCTTGCCACGCCGATGCTCGCCGGCTCCGACGCCGCCGTCGTCGTGGTGCCCGCCGATGTCGAGGCCGCGGTGCTTGCCGCGCCCTGGCTGCGACTGACCGAGGCGGCCGGCTTGCCCACCTTCGTCTTCATCAACAAGCTCGACGCCGCGACCGACCGCACCAGCGCGATCGTCGCCGCGCTGCAGGCCTACAGCCCGCATGCGATCGTGCTGCGCCAGATCCCGATCCGCGAGAACGGCCAGATCACCGGCGCGGTCGACCTGATTTCCGAACGCGCCTGGGAATATCACGAGGGCAAGCGCTCCTCGCTCGTCGAACTCCCCGCGAGCCTGCGCGACCGCGAGGCCGAGGCGCGCGCCGAGCTGCTCGAGCATCTTGCCGATTTCGACGACACGCTGCTGAGCGAGCTGATCGAGGATCAGCGCCCGATGACCGACGAGCTTTATGACGTCTCGACCAAGGTCTTGCAGCATCACGACCTGATCCCCGCGCTGATGGGCGCCGCCTCGCATGGCAATGGCGTGCAGCGGCTGATGAAGAGCCTGCGCCACGAGGTGCCGCGGGTCGGTGAACTGGTCGCGCGGATCGCGCCCGAGGGCGGTGCCGTCGCGGTCGGGATGATCGCGGACAGCGTCAAGCATCTGGGCAAGACGGTTCTGATCCGCGCGCTGGCCGACGGCATCGGCGCCGGCAGCCGGGTGATGGGCGGTCCGATCGGCAGCCTGACCGAGATCGACGCGAAGACGCCGCGCGCCGCGCTGGCCGCGGGCGAGATCGGCCTCACCGTGAAGACCGAGCATCTGCAGCTGCGCGCCCCGATCTATGGCGCCGAGGCGAGCCTGCAAAACCCCGACTGGCTCGCCCCGCGCCCGCCGAAGCTGCGCGTGCGGATCTCGCCCGCGAATGAGCGCGACGAGGCGCGGCTTTCCACCGCGCTTGCGCGGCTGCTCGAGATCGACCCCGGGCTTTCGGTGTCGCAGGACGCGCAAAGCGGGCAAAGCGTGCTCGCCACGCAGGGGCCGCTGCATCAGCGCCGCGTGCTCGAGAAGCTCGCCGATGTCTTCGGCATCGAGGTGGTGACCGAAGCGGTGCCGCCGGAGCTTTGCGAGACGATCGCGAAGGGCTGCGAGAAGCACTATCGCCACCGCAAGCAATCGGGCGGTGCCGGGCAGTTCGCCGATGTCGTGATCGAGATCGCGCCGCTTGGCCGCGGGGCGGGCTTCGTCTTTTCCGAGGTGGTGAAGGGCGGCGCGGTGCCGCGCAACTATATCCCCGCGGTCGAGGCGGGCGTGCGCGAGGCGCTGGTCGAGGGGCCGCAGGGCTTCCCCGTCGTCGATCTCGCGGTGACGCTCACCGATGGCAAGAGCCACGCCGTCGACAGCTCCGATTTCGCCTTCCGCACCGCCGGCAAATCCGCCGTGCGCGAGGCGCTGGACGAGCTGAAGACCCAGGTGCTGCAACCGGTGATGCGCGTCGAGATCCATGTGCCGAGCGTCTATGCCGGCGGCCTCGTGCCGCTGGTGAGCGGGCTCAAGGGGCAGGTGCTCGGCTTCGAGGCCAACCCCGAGGCGCAGGGCTGGGACCGGTTCTCCGCGCTGCTGCCCTCGGCGGCGGAGATCGAGCTCTTCCAGGCGCTGGGCGGCGCGACGCGCGGCACGGCCTGGTTCGAGAGCGCCTTCGACCATTACGAAGAGCTCCGCGGCGAGGTGAAGGATCTGCTCCCCGCCTGAGGCCCGGACCGGTCGGATCATGAATAACGGGCCGTACAGGATCCCCTGTGCGGCCCGCTTGGCAAATGCCTCCGTTACCGCTATCTGCGCGCCCTGAACCAGACAGGGACGCAAAGATGACGGGAATCGCACAGACCGAGGTTTTCGGCAGCACCGCGGCGGGGGAGACCGTCACCGCGATCACCCTGCGTGCGGGCGGCACGCGCGCGGTGATCCTGACCCATGGCGCGCGGCTGCAAAGCCTGTATCGCGCCGGCATCGCGCATTCGCTCGCGCTCGGCAGCCGCGAGATGGCCGCCTATGAGGGGCCGCTCGGCTATTGCGGCGCCGTGGTCGGCCCGGTCGCGAATCGCATCGCGGCGGGGCGGTTCACGCTCGACGGGCGCAGCTACGCGACCGACTGCAACGAGCCGGGCGCGACGCTGCACGGCGGGCGCTGCGGCTTCAGCACGCGCAACTGGCACATCGTCGCCGCGGGCGAAAGCGCCTGCAGCCTCGCGCTCACCCAGCCCAGCGGGCTGTGCGGCTTTCCCGGCCCGATCGGGCTGCGCGTGACCTATGCGCTCGCGCAGGACGGCGCGCTGGCGATCGCGATCCAGGGCGTGGCGCCCGGCGATGCGGTGCTTTGCGCCCCGGCCTTCCACGGCTACTGGAACCTCGACGGAGGCGCCGATCTCTCCGGCCACCGGTTGCAGGTCGCGGCGGAAAGCATGCTGCCGGTCGATGCCGCCGGCCTGCCCTGCGGCGCCCCGACCCCGGTCGCGGGCAGCGCCTTCGACTATCGCATCGCGCGCAGCCCGGCGCCCGATCTCGATCACAATTTCTGCCTCTCGCCCGGGCGCGTCGCGCCGCGCGAGGTGGCGCGGCTTAGCGCGGGCAGCTGCGCGATGACGCTCGAGACGACCGAGCCGGGGCTGCAGGTCTATGCGGGCGGCACGCTCGACACCGCGCCCTTTGCCGGACTCGCGGGGCGGCCCTATGGGCGCAACGCGGGCATCGCGCTCGAGCCGCAGGTCTGGCCCGATGCGGCGAACCACGCCGATTTCCCCTCGGCCCGGCTTGCCCCCGGTGCGCGCTACGAACAGCACACGCGCTTTCGTTTCGCGACGCTCTGAGCCTCAGACGCCCGAGCCCTGCACCATCGTCTCGACCAGCGCGGCGACCTCGGGTTTCAGCTGCGCCAGCGGCACGCCGACGAACTGCCCCTGCAGCGCCAGATGCACCACGCCATGCACCGCGGCGAAGGTCGTGCGCGCGCGCAGGATCAGCGCCTCGGCCGGCAGGTCGGGACGCATCCGGGCAAGCGGCGGCACGATCACCTCGATCAGCACGGCGTGGTCGCGCTTGTGCCAGTCGGGGATCTCGCGCCCCTCGGGCAGGCGATGCTCGAAGAGCGCGCGCCAGAGGTTGCGATTCTCCACCGCGAAATCGGCATAGCGCGCGGCGAGCGCCTGCAGCGCCGCGGCGGGGCTGGCCTCCGGCCCCGGCAGCGCCGCACGCAACGCCTCCCCCATCCGCGCGAGCGTGCGCGAATTGACATGCAGCACCAGCATGTCGAGATCCTCGACCGCATTGTAAAGCGCGCCAAGCGCACAGCCCGCCCGCGCCGTCACCGCCCGCGCCTTCAGCCCGGCAAGCCCCTCGGCCCGGATCTCCTCTTCCGCGGCCTCGATCAGCCGCGCGCGCAGATCGGCGCGCTTCTCCTCGCGATTGTTTCCCATTCGTCACCCGATTTTTTCCTGAACATTGTTCAAGAAATATCTTGAACGTCGTTCACAGTTCTGGCACAAGGTTCTCGTGAACAACGTTCATAGCAATGGAGAGACCGATGTTCAAGATGATGACCACGCTGATCCGGGCGCGCAGCTCGGATGCCGCCGAGGCCTTCGCCGATGCGAATGCGCTCTCGATCCTGCGCCAGCAGCTGCGCGATGCCGCTGACGGGTTGGAGAAATCGAAACGCGCCGTCGCAGTGGTGATGGCCTATGCGGCGCGCGAGAAGGCCTCGGCCGAGCGGCTTGCCGGGCAGATCGCCGAACTCGAGACCCGCGCGCTGGAGGCGATCCGGCAGGGGCGCGACGATCTTGCCGCCGAGGCCGCCGCCGCGATCGCCGAGCTCGAGCTCGAACGCGCCGCCGCGGAAAAGGCGATCGCGCATTACGACCGCGAGATCCGCAACCTGCGCGAACAGGTGAGCCTTTCGGAAAGCCGGCTGCGCACGCTTCAGCGCGGCAAGCAGATCGCCGACGCCGCCGAGCGCACGCAGAAGCTGCGCGGCACGATGCCCGACGGGGTGCTCGCCTCCCTGCGCGAGGCCGAGGCCACACTCGAACGGCTGCAGGGGCGGCAGAGCCACGCCGAAGAGGTGGAGATCGCGATGGTGGAGCTGAGCACCACCACGAGCACAAGCGCCACCGTCGCCCGCCTCGCCGCCGCCGGCTGCGGCGCGCCGCTGCGCCCCGATGCCGCGAAGATCCTCGACCGGCTGCGTGCCCGGGCGCAGTGACCCAGTCCCGACCTGAAACCCATCCCAAGGAGAACCGAAATGTCCGACTTCAAACCCCGTGTCTCGAACGCCTGGAACCTCTTCACCTATTTCAACTTCGCCGTCGCGGCCCTGATGATGGCCGGTGGCATCTGGTCGCTGCAGGCGAGCTTTTCCGCCAAGGGCTTTTACGCGATGGCGGCATTGATGCTGGTCCATTCCACCGCGGCGATCACCAAGGCCTTGCGCGACAAGGAAGAATCGGATCGCATCTACAACAAGCTCGAAGATGCCCGCACCGAACGCCTGCTTGCCCAGGTCTCGGCCAAGGATCCGGCATGAGCCGCCCAACCCCCGGGCGGCCCCGCCGCCCGGGCCCTGACACGGAGACCCCGATGACCCGCTTTCTCAAGATCCTCGCCCATCTCGGCTTTGGCCTGATCGTGATCGGTGCCGGCGCCTGGTCGGTCACCGCGCTGTCG
>NZ_JBFXGV010000034.1:0-36740 GCF_050177655.1 Paenirhodobacter sp. | reverse complement strand
CAACGCTTCATTGTAAGCCGACCAGTTCGTGGTCTTGTACTTCGTAGGGGCCCAACTGCTCATGCCATCCAGCTATCATGCTGGATTCACGCAGTGAATCCCTCACCCGATTTGTGCAACAAGGCCCTGCCGAGACCATCATCGAGGTGGTGAACATCAACGATCCTGATGCGCTGAAGGCGGTCGTCGAGGAGACGGACGTCTCCGAAGCCTCGAGGGCGGACCGCATCGCCAGCGCCACCCGGCGGGCAATCACCGAGAAGATGGATGAGGACCCGACGTTCTACAAACAGTTCTCCGAGCTGCTCGAAGAGACCATTCGCGCCTATCGCGAGAAGCGGCTGTCCGAGCGCGAGTACCTGAAGAGCGTCGTGGACCTCGCGAGCAAGGTGGCACGCAAGGATCGGGGCCGGGATGCTCCCGAAAGCATCCGGGGCGATGAGGATGCACAGGCGTTCTTCGGCGTCCTGGAAGGTCAGCTCAAGATCGAGGACGATGAGCCGGTGGCCGGCGACGAAGCAGCATCCATCGCCCTGGAGATCATCGACATCATCAAGTCCCACCTGATCGTCGACATCTGGTCGAACGAAGTGGCCCAGAACAATCTGCGCAATGCTATTGATGACTACTTCTTCGACGTTCTGCGTGACGAGAGGGGCGTCGACCTGCCCGTGGAGGTGCTCGACGATCTCGAACTCAAGATCATGGATCTTGCTCGGGCCCGGTTCGCGGCATGACGCGGGAACTGCACTGCCTGCAGTACGGCGAGCAGGAGATCCGGTACGAGATCGTCCGCCGTCCGAGGAAGACGCTAGAGATCGCCGTCGAGCCGGATGCTTCGGTGGTGATCGCGGCCCCGGAGGACGCGACGCTCGACGCAATAGAAGCCAAGCTGCGGAAGCGCGCGGCATGGGTGACGCGGCAGCAGCGGTACTTCGCCCAGTTCCTTCCAAGAACACCGGAGCGCAGGTTTGTCGCCGGTGAGACCCATCTCTACCTCGGGCGCCAGTATCGGCTGAAGGTCGTCCCGCATGTCCAGGAATGCGTGAAGCTGATCCGCGGCTTCATCGTTGTGCAGACACACCGGCCGACCAGGCCGGAGGTGACGCGCGAACTGGTCGAGGCATGGTACCGGGACCGGGCACACATCAAGTTTCCGGAGCGGATCGAGCTCTGTCTCGGCCACTTCCCGGATCCGGAGGCATTCAGGCCGAAAGGTCTCATCGTACGCCAGACCCGGCAGCGATGGGGGTCCATGTCGCCGGCCGGACGCCTGCTCCTGAACCGCCGCCTCGTGCAGGCGCCGGTCGACGCCATCGACTACGTGATCACCCACGAGCTCTGCCATGTGGCGGAGCCTCATCACGGTGCTGCCTTCTTCGAGCTGCTCGACAAGGTGATGCCCGATTGGGAGCGTCGGAAGCAGAGGTTGGAAAGGGCCATGGCGTGAGAACTTCCGAACCCGGTCGCGGCAGACGCAAACGCGACTCCAATCCAAGCAATTTCGGACGCTGGAGTTTCTTTATCTATTACAAGGGCTTATATGAAATTCACCAAACGGGCGCAGTCATCAGGTCCGGAGAATATCGGCCCTGAGAGACCGCCACCGGGCCTCCCGGCGCCGGGGTCGGTGCTCAGCCCCTCCCGCATAACTCTCGAAAACAACGGAAAAATCCGGCCGCAGCCGAATCGGGAGAACGCTTTCGCGAGGGCAAGTGGCGGACGGGATGGGATTCGAACCCACGAGACGGTTCCCCGCCTACACACTTTCCAGGCGTGCGCCTTCGACCACTCGGCCACCCGTCCGAGGCGGTGTCTAGCCGCAAAGCCGCCCCCTGCGCAAGAGGCCAATCGCAGCGCGGCCGCCCTTGCACCCGCTTTCCCGCGCCCCTAGTCTGGATCGGCCCGGCATGTCGCCGCGCGGAAAGTCCGATAATGAAACACAGCCCCGAGCTCGATGCGCCCAAACCCGCGCAGATCCCTCCGCGCGAGCCGCATCAGCTCACCAACCTGCTGCTCGGCATCATCGCCTTCGCGCTCGGCCTCGCGCTGCTCGTGCAGGCGCGCTTCGTGCTGATCTCGCTTGCGATCGCGATCATCCTGTTCTCGCTCACCTCCGAGGCGATCGCCGCGATCGCGCGGCTGCGGATCGGGCCGTTGCGGGTGCCGAACTGGCTCGCCTCGCTCGTCGCGCTCGCGCTGATCGCCTCCGGGCTGCTCACGCTGTCGGCGGTGCTGCTCGCGCAGGCGAACGCGGTCGTCACGATGGCGGTCTCCTATGCCGCGCCGGCGCAGAAGGCGGTGGCGAGCCTCTTTGCCTGGATGGGCGCCGATGTCGAACAGGCGGTGCTCGCCTCGATCCAGAAGATCGACGTCGCGCGCTATCTGAGCGCGCTCGCCGGCCAGGCCTCGAGCCTGCTTTCCGCCACCGTGCTGATCATCCTCTTCGTCGGCTTCCTCTTTGCCGAGCGGCTCTGGTTTCCCGCGAAACTCGCAAGCCTGACCGGCGACGAGACGCGCGCCGAACATGCCGCGCGCGTCGTCGGACGGATCATGCGGCGGGTGAATCACTATCTGCTGGTGAAATCGGCGGTCTCGCTCGCCACCGGCATCGTGGTCTGGGCGGTGTTCCGGATCGGCGGCTACGAGCTTGCCGCGCCGGTCGCGATCCTGACCTTCGCGCTGAACTTCATCCCCTCGGTGGGCTCGATCGTCGCCACCGCGATCGCCGGGCTCGCCGTCTATATCCTGACCCAGGATCCGGCCTCGGCGCTGACCGTCTTCGCGATCTGCGGCGGGGTGCAATTCGTGATCGGCAATGTGATCGACCCGATGCTGATGGGCCATGCGCTGCGGCTCTCGAGCTTTGGCATCATCATCTCGCTCGCCTTCTGGGGCGCGGTCTGGGGCCTGCCGGGGATGTTCCTCGCGGTGCCGATCATGGTCGCGCTGATGATCGCCTGCGCGCAATCGCCGGCGCTGCGCCCGCTTGCCGTGATGCTCTCGCGCGAAGGGCGGATCGACGGCGAGGACTGAGCCGGCGGAGGGGGCGCCGCCCCCGTCTGCTGCGCAGCCTCCCCCGGGATATTTCGGCTCTGTAGAAACCAGACGCAGCTCTTCTATAGAGTGCAAATATCCCCGGGGTGAATTGCCCGAAAGGGCAAGAGGGGGCAGCGCCCCCTGCCCGGTCTCCCCCCCCCGCTCAGGCGAAGACCAAACTCACACGGCGGTTCTGCCGGCCCTTCTTCTCGATCTTGCCAAGGCGCAGCGGGCCGATTTCGCCCGTGCTCGCGACATGGGTGCCGCCGCAGGGCTGCAGATCGACCGTCCCTTCCCCCTGCCCGATCCGGATCAGCCGCACCCAGCCCTGGCCCTTGGGCGGGGCGACCGACATCGTCTTCACCAGCCCCGGGTTCGCGGCCAGTTCGTCGTCCGAGATCCATTCCTCGCGCACCGGCAGATCCGCCGCCACCATCGCGTTGAGCCGCGCCTCGAGCGCGGCGAGATCGGCGGGCGGTTCGGGCATGTCGAAATCGAGCCGGCCCTTTTCGGTGCCGACCTGCCCGCCGGTCACCGGCCGCGGGATCACCACCGAGAGAAGATGCAGCGCGGTGTGCATGCGCATGTGGCGATGGCGCCGCTCCCAGTCGAGCTCCTGCACCACCGCGGTGCCGGGCGGCGGCAGCGCCGCGGGCTCGGCCGGCACCAGGATCACCGCCCCGCCCTCGCCCTTCACAGCCGTCGCGATCGCGATCTCGCCGCCCTCCCAGCGCAGCCAGCCGGCATCGCCCGGCTGCCCGCCCCCGGTCGGGTAGAAGATCGTCTCGGCGCAGATCACCCCGCCTTCGGGGGTCAGCGCGGTGACCTCGGTCGAAAGATCGCGGTCATAGGGATGGGTGCGGAAACGGGGATTGTCGGTCATCTCGCCTCTTCACTCGGGATCAGCGCGCGTCGCCCTCCTCCGCGCCATCATTGTCGGAAAGCTGAACGTCTTCAACCCCTTCGCCGGGCTGCGGTTTGCCGACGGAATGGGGTTCGGGGGCCGCCGCTGCGGCGGGTTCGGGCTGCGGCGCGGGGGCGGCGGGCGTCTCCTCGGGGGCGAGCGGCGGTTCGGTCATCACGCCGCGCAGCGTCTCCGGGTTGCGCAGCCAGATGTCGCGCTGCGCGAAGGGGATCTCGATCCCCTCGGCGGCGAAACGCTCGTTGATCTGGTGGTTCACCTCGGTCAGCACGCGCAGCTTGAAATTCACGTCCGAAAGGATCGCCCGGATCTCGAAGTTCAGGCTGTCCGCACCGAAGCCCACGAAATGCACGAAGGGCTCGGGCGACATCATCACGAGGGGCTGCGCCTCGGCGATCTCGAGCAGGATCTTCGAGATCCGTCGGGTGTCCGAGCCATAGGCAACGCCCACCGGCACGATCAGCCGCCCGGTCTTGTTCGAGCGCGTCCAGTTCGTCACCTGCCCCGAGATCAGATCGGCGTTCGGCACGATCACCTCGGCGCGGTCGAAGGTCTCGATCCGGGTCGAGCGCACGGTGATCGCCTTGACGATGCCCTGCTGCGAGCCGACCTCGATCCAGTCGCCTTCCGAGATCGGCCGCTCGACGAGCAGGATGATGCCGGAGACGAAATTCTGCACGATCGTCTGCAGGCCGAAACCGATGCCGACCGAAAGTGCACCGGCGACGATGGCGAGCGAGCTGAGGTCGATGCCGGCGGCGGAAATCGCGATCAGCGCGGCGAGGAACAGCCCGACATAGCCAAGCCCCGAGATGATCGCGTTCTGGCCGCCCTTGTCGATCGTCGTCTTCGGCAGGATCGAGCTTTTCAGCGCGCCCTGAAAGAGCCGCGTCAGCGTGTAGCCGATGCCGAAGACAAAGGCGAAGGTGATGAAGGAGGTGGGCGAGATCCGCACGCCCCCGACCGAGATGCCATTGCGGAACGAGGTCCAGAGCTCGAGCAGGTCATCGACCCGCGCACCCCAGATCAGCGCAAAAAGCGGCACCGCGGCAAGCACCAGCAGGAACCCGGCGAGCACCGGCACCAGCGCCTCGCGCCGGTCGTCGTCGGAGCGGGTGACGACGACGTAGAACTCGGCGACGAAGCCCTGCAACACCGCGATCGCGGCAAACAGCGCGAGGGTGACGAGCGCGGGCCAGATCAGCGCATTGGCCGCGCTGATATAGCCGATCACCGAAAGCACCGGCACCGCGGCGGCGATCGCGATCGCGGCCGAGCCGATCAGCCGCATCAGCTTGAAGCGGAAGGCGGTGTCGTCGTCGGAGGCGCTGGCCGCCCCGCCGTGGCGGCGCAAAAGCTGCCCGATGCGGAAGAGCACGAGCGCGGCGAAGATCTGCAAGGGCGCCTGCAGCACCGCCATCGCGGCATCGGCGCGCTCGGCCACCGCCTCGGCCTTGTCGGCGGCGGTGGCGGCGGCACCGCCGAGGTAATCCTCGGCGCGCGGCGCGATCCAGACGGTGACGAGCTGATGCAGGCCAAGCGCGATGCCGAGGGTGAAGGCATGCACCCGCCCCTCGGCACGACCGTCATCGCCGAGATTGAGCGGGCTCGCCGCCCCCGCGCGCGAGGGGAAGACGCGGGCGCCAAGCCACCAGGCGGTGAGCGTGGTGAGCAGCACCGCCGGGGCGGTGGCGAAAAGCTGGGTCAGGATCGGGCCGAAGAGCGTGGTCTGTTCAAGCGCAGTGGTCAGAAGCACGGCGCCGAGTACCGGCAGCGCCACCTGCCCGAGCGAGACGACGCCCGAGATCAGGTTGCGCCCGCGCATCGCGGTCTTGTCGAGCAGCCATTCGGTCAGCCGCCCCATCCAGCGCCCGCCGCGCGCCATCAGGATCCCGGCGAGAAGCACCAGTACCACGATCAGCGGCGCGTTGTTGCGCAGCGCGTCGTAATTCACCGGCTGGGTGAAGCGCCAGCGCGTCTCGTCGAGGATCCAGGCCCCCATCCAGCGGACAAGCGACACCGCCGCGGGCCAGTTCACCGGGTTCGCGGGCGAAGGCGAGAGCCGCAAAAGCTTGTCGGCCTGACGCTCGCGGCTCAGCTTGTCGATGTTGCGGATGATGCTGTCGGCGCGGGTCGCGGCCTCGCCGGCCGTGAGGCCCGGCGCCTGCAGCTTGGCGAGCTGGGCGTTGAGGTCGCTGCGGCGCTTGGCGATCGCGGGATCCTCGGTCTCGCCCTCGGCCGGCGGATCGCCGAGCGCGGCGATCTGGCTTTTCACCGTGGTGATCTGATCGCCGTTGGTGCCCTGCGCATCGGTGAAGGTGGCGCGCCATTTCACCATGTCGGCGCGCATCTCCGAAAGCCGGCTGTCACTCAGCGTGCCATCGGAAACCGCCTGCTCGACCTTCGTCGCCGCGCTTTCGAAGCTTTTGTAATCCGGGGCTTTCTGGTCCTGCGCGACGGCAGGCACCGCCAGAAGCAAGGCAAGTGCGAAGACGCGCAGGAACCGGGCGATCATCCCTCGAAGACCTCCGGCACCGGACGGCCGGGACCGTCGAGCCAGGCCGGCACCGGCAGCGCCTTCGCCTTCAGGAACTCGGGATTGAAGAGCTTCGAGAGGTAGCGGTTGCCGTAGTCGCAGAGCGCCGTGACGATCGTATGCCCCGGGCCCATTTCCTGCGCCATGCGGATCGCCCCCGCAACATTGATGCCCGAGGAGCCGCCAACGCAGAGCCCCTCTTCGCTCAGCAGGTCGAAGACCACCGGCAGCGCCTCGGCGTCGGGGATGTTGAAGCTCATGTCCGGGGTGAAGCCCGCGAGGTTCGCGGTGATCCGGCCCTGACCGATGCCCTCGGTGATCGAGGATCCCTCGGCCTTCAAGACGCCCGTGGTGTAGAAGCTGTGCAGCGCCGCCCCGTCGGGATCGGCAAGCGCGATCTTCACGCCCTTCGGCTGCAGCGCCATGCCGGTGCCGGCGAAAGTGCCGCCCGAGCCGACCGAACAGACGAAACCGTCGACCTTGCCCTGCGTCTGCGCCCAGATCTCCGGCCCGGTGGTCTGGATATGCGCCTCGCGGTTGGCGACGTTGTCGAACTGGTTCGCCCAGATCACGCCGTTCGGATCGGTCTTCGCCAGCGCCTCGGCGAGACGCTGCGAATAATGCACGTAATTGTTCGGGTTCGAATAGGGCGCCGCCGGCACCTGCACGAGCTCGGCCCCCGCCAGGCGCAGCATGTCCTTCTTTTCCTGGCTCTGCGTTTCCGGGATCACGATCACCGTGCGGAAGCCCATCGAGGAGCCGACCAGCGCCAGCCCGATGCCGGTATTGCCCGCGGTGCCCTCGACGATCGTGCCGCCCGGCTTCAGCTGCCCCTTCGCCACCGCGTCGCGGATGATGAAAAGCGCGGCGCGATCCTTGATCGACTGGCCCGGGTTCATGAACTCGGCCTTCGCGAGGATCTCGCAGCCGGTGATTTCCGAGGCCTTTTTCAGCCGGATGAGCGGGGTGTTGCCCACCGCCGCGGCCAGATCCTTGCAGATGGTCATGCCACTCCCTCGCGTCGTTCCAGATGTGAAGACTTAGGCCGCATCGGGGTCGGCCTCAAGTCCGATCAGCCCGCAGCCCCCGCCGCCGCGCGCAGGCTCGCGCGCTTTTGCGCAAGCCAGAGCGCCAGCACGACGAGCGGCGCATTCTCCGCCTCGCCGCTTTCGACGAGCTCCATCAGCGTGTCGAAGCCGACGAGATGGGCGCGGATATCCTCGCCCTCCGCCTCGAGCCCGCCAAAGCCCGCGCAGCCATCGGGCAGATCGGCGAGACCGATGAAACAATAGAGATATTCGCTCTTCGCCCCCGGTGTCGGGTAGAAATTCGGCGCCGGCAACAGCTGCGACAGCGTCACTCCGGCCTCCTCCGCCGCCTCGCGCCGCGCGGCCTCCTCCGGCGTCTCGCCCGGATCGACGCGCCCGGCCACCGCCTCGATCGACCAGGGATTCGCGTCGCCGCGCGCAAAGGGGCCGGTGCGGAACTGCTCGACCAGCAGCACCCGGTCACGGACCGGATCATAGGGCAGCACCACGGTCGCATCGCCCGAGACGAAGGCCGCGCGCTGGAGCGGCGCGCTCATGCCGCCCGAGAAGAGCCGGTGGCGCAGGGTGTAATCCTCGACCGCGAAGAATTTCGCATAGGGCGTGCGCAGCGCCTCGACGACCACGTCGCCGGGCGCCGGGCTGCGGCGGACCCGCGCCGGGGCGGGGTTGGCCGCGCGCAGCCGCGAGGCCGCCCGCACCTTGATCATCGGGTAGCGCGCGAGCGCCGCTTCCGCGGGGAGCTGCCCTTCGAGCGCGATGAATTCCGCCGCCGCTTCGGTCGCGAGCGCGCCCCGCTCCGCGGCCCAGTCGGCAAGCCGCCAGGGCGCGCCAGCGTGCCAGCGCCCCGGCTCGGGCAGCCAGGTCTTGGCCCGCCGCTCCGCCCCGGTGGCATCGGTCACGCGCAGCTCGGCGGTGTGATAGCCGGTCTCGTAGAAGGCGAGCCGCTCCCCCTCCGCCGCGGTGATCTCGGCGAGCAGGCCCGGCAGCGGGCCGGCGCCCGGCACGAGGATCGGAAAGCCGAGACCGGCGCCGTCGGCGCCACAGGCCTCGCGCGCCTCATGGCCGGCAAGCATGGCCGGATGCAATGCGGGAAGCCGCCCCAGAACCCGTTCCAGAAGCGGCGGATGGCACAGGGTGCCATAAAAGAAATAGAGATCCGTCAAGGCCTTGCCCGGTGAAGTTCAACCAGTTTCACAGGCCGGGTGGCGGCTCAGGCGTGCCACTGCTTCCAGGCCCATTCTGCGAGCATAGCGGAAAGCACGCCGCCCAGAAAGAGCACCGCGAGCACATCGAGTTGAAGCACCGCCGAGGCGAGCGAGATCCCCTTCGAGATCACGTCGGTCAGCGCCGCCATCACCCCGTCGTAGCGGCCGCGCAGCGCCTCGTGCATCATCTGCAGCGAGCCGAGGAAGACCATCCCCCAGGTCACGAGGTAGAAGGATGCGCGCAGCCCGCGATGCATCGCGTCGGAGCGGCCGCGCCCCGGGTTCATGCCGATCACCCGCCAGCCGAGCAGCAGCCCGAAGGAGGTCATCATCAGCGCGAGCCCCCCGGCCTTCGTCCCCACCGGCAGATAGGGCACCATCAGTTCGGCGGTGAAGAAACCGGTCATCGCGAGGCCGAGCGCCCCGAAAAGCTTGGCGGTCGTCGGCAATTGCAACTGGGTGCTGCGCACCACGAGTTTCTGCATGTAAAATCTCCCTTGTTAACCCTGGGACTCTTGCTCGAAACCTTGGTTTACAGGGGAAATGTGGCGCAAATACGGAGGTTTTGCCGCTGCGTCAGGGCGTCTCGGGCGCCGCACGCAGCCCGGCATAGGCCGCAAGCGCCCGCGCCCGCCCCGCGGCGAGATCGACGAGCGGCGCAGGTGGCGGGGCGGCGGGATCGAGCTGCCAGCGGCGCGGCACGGCGGCGAAGAAATCGCGCGCCCCAGGGCTCAGATCGCCTCGCCCCGCACCAAGCCAGCGGCGGCGATAGCGCCCCTCGGGGTCGAATTTCGCGGCCTGCGAAGCCGGGTTGAAGATGCGGAAATAGGGCGCGGCATCGGGGCCCGAGCCCGCCACCCATTGCCAGCCCATCGCATTCGCGGCCGGGTCGTGGTCGATCAGGCAATCGGCGAACCAGGCGAGGCCAAGGCGCCAGTCAGTGAGCAGATGTTTCGTCAGATAGGAGGCCACGATCATCCGCGCGCGATTGTGCATCCGCCCGGTGACGTAAAGCTCGCGCATCGCGGCGTCGACCACCGGCTCGCCGGTCTGGCCGCGGCGCCAGCGCTCGGCATCGGCACTCTCGCCGCGCCAGGGGAAGGCGTCCCACTCCGGGCGCCAGTTCGCCTGCCCGAGCGTCGGGAAGTGATACATCAGATGCCAGGCGAACTCGCGCCAGAGGAGCTCGCGCAGGAAATCCTCCGCCCCGGGCAGGCCCTCGGCGCGGCGTGCCTGCGCCGCATGCCAGATCCGGCGCGGCGAGATCTCGCCCCAGGCGAGGGGTTCGGACAGGCCCGAGGTTGCATCTTCGGCCAGCAGATCGCGTGCGGTGCCATAGGCCAAAAGCTTGCGATCGAGGAAATCGGCGAGCCGCGCCTGCGCCGCAGACTCGCCCGGGGCGGCGTGCCGCGCCAGCACCGCCGCACCGCGGTTCATCGCCGCGCCAAGCGCGAGATCTTCAAGATTTTCACTGTCTGGCCAAGTCGTTGCGGGACGAAGTTCAGAAACCACTTCAACTTCGGCGCCCGGATCCGCGCCGCGCAGCGCCTTCCAGAACGGGGTGTAGACGCGGTAGGGGCCGCCGGTTTTCGTCGCCACCTCCCATGGCGCAAAAAGCAGCTGCCCGGGGAAGGAGCGCGCCTCGATGCCCGCGGCCTTCAACGCGGCCTTGACCGCGGTATCGCGCGCGATCGCCGCCGGATCGAGGTCTCGGCTCCACCAGACCGACGTCGCGCCGGTCTCGGCGACGAGCGCGCGCAGAACCTCGAGCGCCGCGCCCCGGCGCAGGATCAGCCGCGATCCGATCGCCGCGAGCGTCGCGCCGAAGACCGCGAGCGCCAGCCCCAGCCGCAAACGCGGCGCGGCGCCAGAACCCGCCACGACCGCATCGGAAATGAACACGGGAATGACCGGCCGCCCCGTCGCCCGGGCGGCGGCGAGGGCGGGATGATCGTGCAGCCGGAAGTCCCGGCGCAGCCAGAGAAGGATCGGGGGTGCGTCACTCATGCGCTTCAATTTGCGACAGTTTTCGGCGGGGGCAAGGGCGCTGTGGCGGTTCGGCGCGCGCAGCTCGCAAAAGCGTGAAAATTTACTTGTCGGTGCCGGAGGCGGAGTCTAGCGTCCCCTCAGAGCCAACAACTCCACAGGGTCCAGGTAGAATGATGAAGAAGAAACTCCTCCTCGCCGGCGTTGCCGCCAGCCTCCTCGGATCGGCCGCGATGGCGGGCGACCCCGACCTCCTGGTGTTCGACTGGGCCGGTTTCGAAGTGCCGGGCCTGTTCGAGACCTTCAAGGAAAAATACGGCGACGGCCCGACCTACGCCTTCTACGGCGATGACGACGAGGCCTATCAGAAGGTCGCTTCGGGCTTCAAGGCGGACGTCGTCCACCCCTGCTCGCAGATGGTGTCGAAATACCGCGACGCCGGTCTGATCGAACCCTGGGACATCTCGAAGATCCCGGCCTTCGCCGATCTCGACCCGAAATTCCTCGACAGCCCGATCTTCAAGGATGACGGCGGCGTCTGGTATCTGCCGACCGACTGGGGCGTGACCGCGATCGCCTACAACCCCGAACAGGTTCCGGCCGAGGACGTCGCCTCGCTGCAGGTCTTCGTGAACCCGAAATACCAGGGCCGCACCTCGCTGCCGAATTCCTCCGACGACGTCTGGGCGCTGGCCTATCTCGCGACCGGCGTGACCGACTGGACCAAGGTCACCGACGAACAGTTCGCCGCCGCCGCCGCCTGGCTGCGCGAGGCGAACAAGAACGTGCAGAGCTACTGGGCCGATCCGTCGGAAATGTCGCAGATCATGGCCTCGGGCGAGGTTCTCGTCGCCTGGTCCTGGAACGACGGCGTCGCCTATCTGAAGGCCGACAACTACCCCGTCGCCTTCCAGCGCGAGGCGAAGGAAGGCTCCTCGACCTGGTTCTGCGGTTTCGTCAACATGAAGGACGGCCCCGGCTCGGAAGAGAAGGCCTATGACTTCATGAATTCCTGGCTCCGCCCCGAGGCCGCGCAGGCGCTGATCGACGAGATCGGCTATGGCCATTCGAACATGAAGGGCATGGCGATGCTTTCGGAAGAGCAGAAGCTCGACGCCGGGCTCGGCCCGATCAACGCGCCGATCCTCGCGCAGGTGCCGAACGATCCGAAGCTGCGCGAGAAGCAGCTCGCCGAGTTCGAGAAGATCAAGGCCGGGTTCTGATCCGGACCACGATCGGAGGGGCGCCCGCGGGCGCCCCTTTGCATATCGAGGGAGGAAGGAATCGTGACGCAGCCCCGTCGGATCGCGAGCCGCGCGCTTGGCGTGATCGCCCTGTTCCTCCTCCTCGCCCTGCCCCGGCTCGCGCTTGCCGATCCCGGCCAGAGCAACGCCACGCGGGTCAAGTTCGGGCTTTACGTCACCTCGCTCTCGGGGATCGACCCGGCGGATGGCAGTTTCGCGATCGAGGGCTACGCCTGGTTCCTCTCGCCCCCCGGGGCGCGCTTCGACGCCGCCCATGACATCGAGCTTTTCGGCCGCCACGTCACGATGCCCCCTTTCGTCAGCAAGCCGCTGAAGGACGGGCACCTTTACACGGTGATGACCTTCTCGGGGGTGATCGACCATGCCTATGACGTCAGCCGCTACCCGTTCGACCGCCAGGATCTGCAGCTGCATTTCGAGGCGGCGCGCCCGGCCGAGGACATTCTCTTCATGCCCGATGTCGCCGATACGCGGATCGCGCGCGAGGTGCGGGCGCCGGGCTTTCGCGTCGAGGGGATCACGCTCGCGACCCGCGAACAGGTCTATGATACGAATTTCGGCCATGGCGGCACGCGCTCGGCCTTTTCGCGCCTCGAGGTGACGCTGCATCTCGAGCGCACGATCTCGCCGCTGCTCTTCGAGAAGTTCACCGGCTATTTCGTCGCCTTCGTGATCGCGGCGCTCGTCATCTTCGTGCCGGTGAGCGAGCTTGGCACGCGGATCGGGATGACCACCGGCGCGATCTTCGCCGCGGTGTTCAACCTCTACCGGCTGGAGGATGCGATCGGCTTCGATGCGGTCTTCGGCGTGGTCGACCGGGTCTCGATGCTGGTCTTCTCGGTGATCCTGATGCAGCTCGCGCTCTCGATCTGGGTCAATTTCCGCTTTCGCGCCGGGCGCCATGACGTGGCGATGCGGGTGAATTATGCGCTGGGCGGGCTGATCGCCGTGATGCACGGGGCGCTGCTTCTGGTGGTTTTCCTCGACGCGCTGCGCTAAGGCGCAACGGCCCCGACCGCGGAAAGGCCCATGCTGCTCGATCTTGCCATCTTCGCCCTCGCCGTCGCGATCTTCGGCGCGATGTTCCTGCCCGCGCTGCACGGCCGGCCGCGCTGGCGCGCGATGGTGACGCCGCTCGCCTCGATCATCGGTTCCGGTTTCCTCGTGCTCGGCCCGATCCTCGAGGCCCGCTTCGGCGCGCTCGCCCCCGTGGCGATGGCGGCGCTTTGTCTGGGGGCCTGGGCCTTCGGCGCGGCGGTGCGGGTGAACATCGGCGCCGAGGGCAGCCCCGCGACCCCGGCCGAGGCGCGGATCGAGCGGCTGGCGCAATCCGCGCTCGCCTTCGCCTATGTGATCTCGGTCGCCTATTACCTGAACCTCTTCGGCGCCTTCGCGGTGGCGCTGACGCCCTGGCATGGCGCCTTCGCCGCGCGGATCGTGACCACGGCGATGCTTCTGGTGATCGGTGCGGTGGGCTTTTCGGGCGGGTTCAAGGCGCTCGAGCGGATGGAATATCTCTCGGTCTCGCTCAAGCTCGCGATCATCGGCGGGCTGATCCTCGGGCTGGCGGTGTTCTTCGTGCAGAAGGCCTCGGCCGGGGCGCTGATCGTCAAGCCCGCGACGCTTGGCCCCTGGGACGCGCTGCGTCTCGGCTTTGGCCTGATCGTCACCGTGCAGGGGTTCGAGACCGCGCGCTACATGGGGCGCAGCTATTCCGCCCCGGTGCGGATCGGCGCGATGAAGGAGGCGCAGATCCTCTCGACGCTGATCTACATGGCCTATATCGGGCTTCTGGTCTTCCTCTTCGATCCCGGCACCACGGTGCTGAGCGAGACCGCGATCATCGACATGATGCGCATCGTCTCGCCGGTGCTGCCCGGGATGCTGGTCGCCGCGGCGCTGGCGGCGCAATTCTCGGCGGCGGTGGCCGATACCGGTGGCGCGGGCGGGCTCACGCATGAGCTGACCCGCGGGCGCATCCCCGCGCCGCGCGCCTATCTCGTGCTCGTCACCGCGGGGATCGCGCTGACCTGGGCCGCCGATCTCTTCGCGATCATCGCCTATGCCTCGCGCGCCTTCGCCGCCTATTACGCGCTGCAATCCGCGCTCGCCGCGCTGCGCACGGCCGGACCGCGGCGCGCGGGCTATTGGGCGCTCGCCGCGCTTGGCGTCGCGATCACGCTCCTTGGCACCCCCGCCGAGGGTTCTTGAAGCCGCCGCGCCCCTCGCCTATATTCCCCTCGTTCGGGTTCGCCCGGACTATGGGCATAAACGCGCACGTAATACGCGGATCGGACCCGGGGGCGGTACCCGGCGGCTCCACCAGACTTCCCTCGTTGGGGGCGAATGGGGCCGAAATAGGATCGACGAACGTCTAAAGGTGATTGCTTTGTCTCGGTGAGCTACCACCGTTATCGGTGCAAATGTACAGTTGCCAACGACAACCGTGCTCCGGTGGCTCTGGCTGCGTAAGCAGTTCGAGTACCGAAACTTAAGTCCTTACGCTTAGCCGCTTAAGGCGGGGCTCGCAGGTGCCTGGCAACAGAAACCTGCACCTTCCCCCTTCGCTGACGCTACGGGAGCGGCCCTTCGGCCCGACACCGTTAAGCCTATCTCAACTTTCCCGTTGCAACGCTTGGATATTCATCGGCGCCCGGGCCGAAGGGAGAAGGACGATGCACAAGCTCGAGGTATTGCAGGAATGGTATAACAGGGTTTGGTTGAACGGCGATTACGGGGCGATTGCGGAATTTTTCACCGCGGAATCGCGCCCGGAGGGGATCATGCAGGGCCTCGCCCTGATGCCGGAGGATTTCGCCGAATTGATTCCCGCGATCATGGCGCGGGTGACGGAGCCGTCGTTCGAGGTGCTCCGCTTCATCGAGGCAGGCGACTGGATCTGGGTGCTGATGGTGCTGCGCGCGAAAGGGCGCGCCGATGGCCACAAGATCGAGGTGACCGGCCAGCTGAGCGTGCGATTCGAGGGGGATCTGATCGCAGAGGCTTACAATCATTACGATTTCATCGCCTTCTTCGAACAGCTCGGGGCGCTGCCGGAGAATACGATGGCGCTCTGCCTTTCGGGGGAGGCGCTGCGCTGAGCCCGCGCGCGCCCCCTTCCCTTGCGCGCCAAATCCCCTATGCTGAGGCCAAAGGAAAGGCCCCGACATGACGCGCTCGATCGACTATGGCACCCTCATGCACCACGCGATGCGGGGTCTGATTCAGACAGTGCTCACCGATGTGGCCGAGAACGGACTGCCCGGGTCGCATCATTTCTTCATCACCTTCGACACCCGTCACCCGGAGGTCGAGATGGCCGACTGGCTGAAGGACCGCTACCCCGAGGAAATGACGGTGGTGATCCAGCACTGGTTCGAGAACCTGAAGGTCACCGACGACGGCTTCGCGATCACGCTGAATTTCGGCAACAACCCCGAGCCGCTCTATATCCCCTTCGACGCGGTGCATACCTTTGTCGATCCCTCCGTCGAGTTCGGCCTGCGCTTCGAGACGCAGGATTACGACGAGGACGAGGAGGAAGACGAGGAAGAGATCGAGGCCGAGGAGAAGCCCCGCACCGAGGCCGAGGTCGTCAGCCTCGACCAGTGGCGCAAGTAAGCCCGGTATACCTCCGCATACAGATTGCAATATGGCCCCCGGCGCTCTATGACGCCCGGGAAGGTTTTGCGCAATTCACGGAGGCCCAGGATGACCGCGACCCGCACCGAGACCGACAGCTTCGGTCCGCTCGAAGTTCCCGCCGATAAATACTGGGGCGCGCAGACGCAGCGCTCGGTCATGAACTTCCCGATCGGCTGGGAGCGTCAGCCGAAACCGATCATCCGCGCGCTCGGCGTGATCAAGAAGGCCGCCGCGCTGGTGAACAAGGCGCAGGGCGACATGGATGCCACGATCGCCGATGCGATCGCCGCCGCCGCGACCGAGGTGATCGAGGGCAAGTTCGACGACAACTTCCCGCTCGTCGTCTGGCAGACCGGTTCCGGCACCCAGTCGAACATGAACGCGAACGAGGTGATCTCGAACCGCGCGATCGAAATGCTCGGCGGCGTGATGGGCTCGAAGAAGCCCGTCCACCCGAACGACCATTGCAACATGGGCCAGTCGTCGAACGACACTTTCCCGACCGCAATGCATGTCGCGATCGCGATGCAGGCGCGCGACGTGCTGATCCCCGGCCTCGAGAAGCTCTCGAAGGCGCTCTGGGCGAAGTCGAACGAATTCAAGGACATCATCAAGATCGGCCGCACCCATACGCAGGATGCGACGCCGCTGACGCTGGGCCAGGAATTCTCGGGCTATGCGACGCAGGTCGACCGCGGCATCGAGCGGGTGAAGCTCGCCCTGCCCCACATCTACGAACTCGCGCAGGGCGGCACCGCCGTCGGCACCGGGCTCAACACCAAGGTTGGCTGGGACACCCGCATCGCCGCGCAGATCGCCGAGATCACCGGCCTGCCCTTCGTCACCGCGCCGAACAAGTTCGAGGCGCTCGCCGCGCATGACGCGATGGTGTTCTTCTCCGGCGCGCTGAAGACGATCGCCGCGAGCCTCTTCAAGATCGCGAACGACATGCGTCTGCTGGGTTCCGGCCCGCGCTCGGGTCTGGGCGAGCTGATCCTGCCGGAGAACGAGCCGGGTTCCTCGATCATGCCGGGCAAGGTCAACCCGACCCAGGCCGAGGCGCTCACCATGGTCTGCGCCCATGTCATGGGCAATGACGCAGCGGTGGGCTTTGCCGGCTCGCAGGGGCATTTCGAGCTCAACGTCTACAACCCGATGATGAGCTACAACGTGCTGCAGTCGATGCAGCTCTTGGGCGACTCGGCCTCGGCCTTCACCGACAACATGGTGGTCGGCACCCAGGCGAACGTCGCGCGCATCGACAAGCTGATGAAGGAGAGCCTGATGCTGGTCACCGCGCTCGCCCCGACGATCGGCTATGACGCGGCGACCAAGGTCGCGAAGACCGCGCACAAGAACGGCACCACGCTGCGCGAGGAAGCGATCGCGCTGGGCTACGTCGATGCCGAGACCTTCGACCGCGTCGTGCGCCCCGAGGACATGATCTCGCCGAAGTAATCGGTCGGGAGAGACAGCGAAAGGGCGGCCTTCGGGCCGCCCTTTTCATTTGCCAAAGGAAAGGCGGCCCGAAGGCCGCCTCAGGTCACCCGATCCCCCGCCTTCTCATTTCAGGACGGTTTCCGGCCCCATCTTCAGCGTGGGCAACCAGGTGCTCAGCGCCGGAACATAGGTCACGAGGATCAGGAACAGGAAGAGCACGCCGAGGAAGGGCAGCGCCGCCTTCACCACGCGCATGATCGGCATGCCGGCCACGCCAGAGGTGACGAAGAGGTTGAGCCCGACCGGCGGCGTGATCATGCCGATCTCCATATTCACCACCATGATGATGCCGAGGTGGATCGGATCGACGCCGAGCTGCATCGCGATCGGGAAGACCAGCGGCGCGACGATCAGGATCAGCCCCGAGGGCTCCATGAACTGCCCGCCGATGAGCAGGATCACGTTCACGACGACGAGGAACATGATCTTGCCGAGCCCGGCGCCGAGGAGCGCCTCGGTGATCTGCTGCGGGATCCGCTCGTCGGTGAGCACGTGTTTCAGGATCAGCGCGTTCGCGATGATGAACATCAGCGTCACGGTGAGCTTGCCCGCCTCGAAGAGGGTCTTGCGGTTGTCGCGATGCACGAAGGCCGCAAGCACCGCCCAGGGCCGGCGCAGGAGTGCCGCGGCACCCTGCCCCTTGAGCGGCCCCATGTCGCGATAGACGAAATTCGCGACGAACCAGGCGTAGACGGCGGCGACGGCGGCGGCCTCGGTCGGCGTGAAGATCCCCGGGGTGATGCCCGGAATGCCGTAGAGCCCGACCATGATGATGACGATCAGCATCAGCCCCCAGAAGGCATCGACGAAGCTCGCCGCGATCTCGCCCCAGCCGCGCCACTCGCCGCGCGGCAGGTCGCGCCGGATCGCGATGAAAAGGATCGTCGCCATCAGCATGAAGCCCGCGAGCAGCCCCGGGATCACGCCGGCCAGAAACATCCGCCCGACCGAGACATCGGTGGCCGAGGCATAGACCACCATCACGATGGACGGCGGAATGAGGATGCCGAGCGTGCCGGCGTTGCAGATCACGCCGGCGGCGAAATCCTTCGAATAGCCCGCCTGCCGCATCGCCGCGATCACGATCGAGCCGATCGCGACCACCGTCGCCGGGCTCGAGCCGGAAAGCGCGGCGAAGAGCATGCAGGCGAAGACGCCGGCGATGGCCAGCCCGCCCGGCAGATGGCCGACGAGCGCGATGGCGAAGCGGATGATCCGCTGCGCGACGCCGCCCGTCGACATGAAGCTGGATGCCAGGATGAAGAACGGGATCGCGAGCAGCGTCGCGTGGTTGTTCATCGCGTCGTAAAGCGACTGCGCGATCGAGGCGAGCGAGGCATCGGAGAAGATCAAGAGGAACAGCGTCGAGGCGAGGCCAAGCGAGACCGCAATCGGCACGCCGATCAGCATGAAGCCGACGACCATCACGAAAAGGAAAACGATATCCATGGGTTATTCGCCCTTGTTCAGATGGCTGACTTCGGCCACGGCATCCTCGGCCTCGTGGCTGACGATGAGGGCATGGCGGCGCCCGCGCGCGACGTCGAGCGTCGCCTGCACGAAACGGAAAAGGAGCAGCGCCACACCCAGCGGCAGGATGACATAGGGCAGGACGCGGGGCAGCTTGTCATAGGCCTCGCCCTGGTTGATCAGCGGCTCGAGGAAGGAGAGGATCGCCGGGAACGGGATCTGGTCCGTCTCGTAGAAGGCGCGGTCGCGGGTGGTGATGAAGCCGGTCGGGAACCAGCGGCCCCCGGTCTGCTCGAGCCCGGCGAAGGGCGCCCAGTAATCCCAGGCGCCTTTCAGCAAGAGCACCGCGTAGAGGATGCAAAGCGCCCCGGAGAGCAGCGCCATCGCCCGGCGCGGCCCGTGCGGCAGCATGTTCACCACCGCGTCGACGCCGAGATGCGCGGTGATTTTCACCGCGTAGGACATGCCGAAAAGCACGAGCCAGGCGAAGAGCACCAGCGTGACCTCCGGCCCCCAGATGATCGCGTCGTTGAAGACATAGCGCAGCACGACATTGACGAAGGTCATCACCGTCATCACGCCAAGGATAAGGGCGATGGTGCCCTCCTCGAAGTGCTTGACGAGGATGGAGAATTTGGAGCGGGGGCGCGGCATGGCACTCTCCGTGAGAGGAGGCGCGCGAGCAAGCCCCGCGCGCCGGAAAGGTCGGGATCAGTTCTGCGCGTTGATCGCCTGGGCGGCGTCGATGTTGTCCTGGCCGACATCGCCGACGAATTGCGCCCAGACCGGCTTCATCGCGTCGACCCATTGCTGGCGCTGTTCCGGCGTCAGCTCGCGGATCGTGCCGCCCGCATCGAGGATCGACTGGCGCGACTGCGCCTCGACATCGTTGATCGCGGCGTTGCGCTCGACGGTGGTGTCGTGGAGGATCTGCGCGAGCTGGTCGCGGATCGCCGGATCGAGGCTGTCCCACCAGTCGACCGAGGTCACGACCATGTAGTCGAGCAACCCGTGGTTCGTCTCGGTGATGCCGTCCTGCACCTCGTAAAACTTCTGGCCGTAGATGTTCGACCAGGTGTTCTCCTGCCCGTCGACGACGCCGGTCTGCAGCGCGCCATAGACCTCGGAAAAGGCCATCGGCTGCGGCGAGGCGTCGAGCGCCTTCATCTGCGCGACGAGCACGTCGGAGGGCTGCACGCGGAACTTCAGCCCCTTGGCATCGGCGGGCACCAGAAGCGGCTTGTTCGCCGAGAACTGCTTCAGCCCCGAGTGCCAGAATTCGAGGCCCATCAGCCCGCGGCGCTCCATCGCGCCCTTCATCTTCTGCCCGGTTTCCGAGGTCTGGAACGCATCGACCGCGGCCATGTTCTTGAACATGAAGGGCAGATCGAAGATCCGGAAGACCTTGGTGAAGGCCTCGAATTTGGAGAGCGACGGCGCCGCCATCTGCACGTCGCCCTGCAGCATCGCCTCGAGCACCTGATCGTCATCGTAAAGCGTCGAGTTCGGATAGACCTCGACGCAGACCTTGCCGTCCATCTGTTCATTCACCCGATCGGCAAAGAGCTGCGCGGCGATGCCCTTGGGGTGCTTGTCGGCATTGGTGACATGGCTGAACTTGATGACCATCTCGCCCGCGTCGCAGCCTTTCGGATCGGCGGCGGCAGCCCCGGCCGAGGTCACGAGGGCAAGGGCCGTCAGCGCGGCGGTGACATTCTTCATGGTATCCTCCCGAAGTCCTGCGCCGGCTCCTCCCGGCGGATGCGGGCAGAAAACCGATCGGATCACCGCGGATCAACGGTTTCGTGAAGAGGCGTTAACGATCACATTTCACGATTTATTTTCAATGCGTTGCGATGCAATCTTGAAGTATCGCATGAAGAAGCCTGTGCGGAAATCCGCACAGCCCCCTACGGCCGCGGGCGGAATTCCACACAGTAGCCGGCCCCCGACTCAGTCGATGCGATAGCTTTCCGGCCGCAGCCCATGGCGCGCGAGCTTGTCGTAAAACGTCTTGCGCGGAAGCTTCAGCGCCGCCGCCGCCTCGGTCGCATTGCCGCGCGCCCGCGCGAGCGCCTCGGCGAGGAGCGAGGATTCGACCCGCGCCATCCGCTCGGCAAGGCCCAGGCTCTCGCCCGCCGCCTCCTCCGGGCCGAGGCCCATCACGAAGCGCATCGCCTCCGACATCAGCGCGCGCGCATTGCCCGGCCAGTCGCGCGCCATCAGCCGCGCGCCCATTTCGGGCGGGATTTCGGGCACCGCGAGGTTCGACTGTTCGCAGGCCATCTCGACATAGTGGCGGAAGAGCGCGGGGATGTCCTCGGGCCGCTCGGCGAGCGAGGGGATGCGCAGCTTCATCACCTCGAGCTTCCAGTAGAGATCGGGGTGGAAGCGGCCCTCCTGCGCCTCGCGCGCGAGGTCGCGATAGGTGCCGGCGATGAGCCGCACCGCCGGATGCGCCTCGAGCAGGTCGATCAGCGCGAATTGCGCGGGCTGCGGCAGGTCGGCGACCTCGTCGAGATAGAGCGTGCCGCCCTCGGCGCGGGCAAAGCCGGCCTCGAGCGCCGCGGCGTCCAGGCCCGCGGCGGCAAGCTTGACGAAGGCACGCGGCGCCGCGGCGGAGAGCAGATGGATCACCTCGGCGACCTTCGAATTGCCCGCGCCGGGCGCGCCGGAGATCAGCACCTCGGCCCCCGATCGCGCGGCGGTGCGCGCGGCCTCGCGCAGTGCCTCGGCCACCGGCGAGGCGCCGACCAGCATGCGCGCAGCCGCATCGCCGCGACGCAGCTCGCGCTTGAGCGCACGGTTCTCCATCACCAGCGCGCGGGTCTTCATCGCCTTCTCAACTATGGCCAGCAAATCCCTGGCACCGCAGGGTTTTTCCAGAAAGTCGAAGGCGCCTCCCGCCATCCCGCGCACCGCCATCGGCACGTCGCCCTCGCCAGTGAGCAGGATCACCGGCAGCTCGGGATCGACCTTCTGCACGAGCTCGAGAAGCGCGAATCCATCCTTGCCCGGCATCCGGATGTCGCTCACGACGATGCCGGGGAAATCGGCGCTGACGTGATCCTTCGCCTCGATATAGCTGCCGCAGGGCACTGGCACGAGGCCGGCGAGCTCGATCGTCTGCCCCAGCGCCTCGCGCACCGCGCGGTCGTCATCGACCAGAAGCACCTTGCGCGTCATGGCTCTCCTCCCGGCACCGGGGCCGCGCGCAGATCGACGGTGAAAAGGGCGCCGCCCCCGGGCGCGGTCTCGCCCGAAAGCGTGCCGCCGAACCCCTGCACCAGACCATAGGAGATCGAGAGGCCGAGGCCCATCCCCTCGGCGGAGCCGACCTCCTTCGTCGAATAGAACGGATCGAAGATGCGCGCGGGCTCGGCGATGCCCGGCCCGGTGTCGCGGATCGTGAGGCGCACGCGCTCACCCGCGCGGGCGATGCGGATCGTGATGCGCTTTTCCTCCGCGCCTTCGAGCGCGTCGAGCGCGTTCGCAATCAGGTTCACCACGACCTGGCCCAGCCGCACCTCGCCGCCCATCACGATCGCCGGGCTTTCAGGGCGCTGCCAGTCGATGGCGACGCCCGCGCGCGCGATCCGCCCCTGCATCAGCTCGAGCGCGCCCTCGACCACGGAGGCGAGGCCGACGCGCGTCGCGGGTTCGCTTTCGGCGCGGGCGAAGGCGCGCAGATTGCGGATGATCCGCCCCATGCGACGCGCCATTTCCGAAATCTTTTCAAGGTTTTCCGCGGCGTCCTTCACACGACCCCGGTCAAGCAGGAGGGTGCCGTTCTCGGCATAGGAGCTGATCGCCATCAGCGGCTGGTTCAGCTCATGGCTGATCCCCGCCGACATCTGGCCAAGCGCCGAGAGCTTGCCCGCCTGCACCAGCTCCGCCTGGGTGCGGCTGAGCGCGGCGGTGCGCTCGGCCACGCGCATCTCGAGCGCGGCATTGGCGCGGGCGAGCGTGCGGCGGCGTTCGAGCAGCGCGAAGAGCCCCGCGCCAAGCCCCATCAGGAGCCCCGCCGCCGAAAGCGCAGCCAGCCGGGCCGAGCGCAGCGCGCCGCTTGCGTCGGCAACGGCATGGCCGGTGAAGCCGATCACCGGCAGCGCCCGGGTGATCGCGAGGCCCCGCGCGCCGCCGCCCGGCGGCACCGGCACCAGATCCCGCCCGGCGCGGCGCTGCGCGACCGGGTTCACCACATGCAGCGGCACGCCCGGCGGGTAGATCGTCGCCGGCGCGGCGGGGGCCTGCCCCGCGACGTCGAACACCTGTTCGGCCCGGTTCGCGACGAAACTCACCCCCCATTCGTCGGTGAACCAGACCGGCACCGGGTTGCCGCGGCCCTCCGCCTCGACCTTCTCGGCGGGCAGGCGCAGCAGGATCACCCCGGTCACCGGCCCCTCGGGCGAAAAGACCGGGGCGGCGAAGGAAAACACCCGGGCGCGCGTCCCCGCGAGCACGCGATGGGCGAAGCCGGTCGCGCCCTGGCGCGCGCGGGCGAGCGCGCCGGTCATCTCGAGGCTGACGGGTCCGCCCTCGGGCCCGGCGAGCACGCGGCCTTCGGGGGTGAGGAGCCAGATCTCCTCGGCCCCGGCGCGATCGGCGAGGCGTTGCAGCACGAGCGAGACTTCGGCGTCGCGGCCGCGCAGCGCGCCTCTGGCGAGGGCGACGACCTGCGGATGATCGGCGGCGAGCACCGCGATCTCGCGGAACTGCAAAAGCGCGGAGACCAGCCGGTCGGAGGCGAGCTGCAGATCGGCGCGGCCGCGTTCCTCGACCCGGGCGAGCCCCTCGGCGGCGGTGAAACGCCAGCTGCCATAGCTCACCCCCGCGACGAGGGCGGCCCAGCCGAGGATCAGCGCCGCGCGCATCCTCACGGCGCGATCGAATAGAGGATGAAGCCCGAGGTCGGGGCGTAGCTGTCGTAAAGCGCGCGCGCGGCGGCGTTGCCTTCGTGTGTCAGCCAGCGCAGCGAGGCGTAGCCGCCCGCGCGCGCGAAAGTGCGGACATGGTCGATCAGCGCGCGCCCGACGCCGCGGCCTCGGGCCTCGGGCGGGGTGAAGAGATCGCTGAGATAGATCGTCTTCGCGCCCGAGAGCGAGCGGTGCAGTTCGGAATATTGCACGAGGCCGAGGGGCGCGCCGCTTTCAGCATCGCGCGCGATATCGGCCCAATAGGGCTCGGCCGGGTCGTGGATCCAGCGCCAGACCTCGGCCTCGGCCGCGCGCGCGTCGGTGGCGTAAAAGGCGGCATAGGCGCGAAACAGCGCCTCCCAGTCGGAACGATCCTCGGGGCGCAGGGGGGTGATGGTCAGGCTCATGGGCTCCTCCTTTCGCGCAGAAAAGCGCGCCGCCCCGCCGAAGGCAAGCGCCCGGCGACGGGGGTGCCCCTTGCGCTGCGCCGCGGCACGGGGTTTTCTGGGCAAAACAAGGAGATGCCATGCAAGCGCTCAGCCAGTCGCCGCTCGATCCCGGGTTCGTGCAGGATCCCTATCCGTTCTACGACCGGGTGCGGGCGGCGGGCGGCGTCGTACGTTGGGAGGAGTATGACTTGCCGGTGAGCGCGCGGGCGGTGGTGGTGGGCGCGGCGCTGCGCGATCGCCGCCTCGGCCGCGAGGCGCCGCCCGAACAGGCGCCGGTGATCCCGCCGCATCTCGCCCCTTTCTACGAAGTCGAGGCGCATTCGATGCTCGAGCTCGAGGCGCCGCGCCACACCCGGCTGCGCCGGCTCGTGCTGCGCGCCTTCACCACGGCGCGGATCGCGGCGATGGCCCCCGAGATCGAGGAGCTCGCGCATCGGCTGATCGAGGCGCTGCCCGCGGGCGGCTGCGACCTGATCGAACATTTCGCCAAGCCCCTGCCGGTGATCGTGATCGCGCGGCTTCTCGGCGTGCCGGAGGAGCGCGCCGGGGATCTGTTGCGCTGGTCGAATGCGATGGTCGGCATGTATCAGGCCCGCCGCACCCCCGCGACGGAGGCGGCGGCGGTGCGCGCGACCGAGGATTTCGTCGAATTTCTGGGTGGTTACGTCGAGGAGCGCCGGCGCCGCCCGGGCAATGACCTGATCACCCATCTGATCGCGGCCGAGGAGGCGGGCGAGCATCTGAGCCGCGAGGAGCTGATCGCGACCTGCATCCTTTTGCTCAACGCCGGGCACGAGGCGACGGTGCACACGATCGGCAACGGGGTGAAGGCGCTTTTGCAGGCGCGGGTCGCGCCCTATTGGCTGACGCCCGCGCGGATCGAGGGCACCGTCGAGGAGGTGCTGCGCCACGATCCGCCGCTGCATCTCTTCACCCGCTGGGTCTATGAGGATCTGGAGATCGGCGGCGCGCAGTTCGCGCGGGGCGACCGGATCGGGCTTTTGCTCGCAGGCGCGAACCGCGACCCGGGCCCCTGGGAGGAGCCCGCGCGCTTCGACCCCGCGCGCCCGGTGCAGACGCATTTCAGCTTTGGCGCCGGGGCGCATTTCTGCATCGGCGCGCCGCTCGCGCGGATGGAATTGCAGATCGCACTCCCCGCGCTTTTCCGCCGGCTGCCCGATCTGCGCCTGGCCGCGCCGCCCGTCTACGCCGATCTCTATCACTTCCACGGGCTCGAGCGGCTCGATGTGCTTTACTGAACAGCCCCCTCGCGCCGCTTGCGTCTTTTCTGCGCCGCCGCGATATGGCACAGTATTCGCATGGCCGAGATCGTGAACCTCAACCGCTTTCGCAAGGCGCAGGACCGCGTGAAGAAGCGCGCCGAAGCCGATGAAAACGCGGTAAAATTCGGACGAACCAAGGCGCAGCGCGCGCTCGAGGAGGCGCAGGCCGAACAGGCGCGCGCGACGCTCGAGGCGCATCGGCGCGATCCGGCGGACGGGGCCGAGGACAGCCCGGAGCCCGACGCGTGAGCCGGCCGCGCAAGCATTCGCTCACCATCGGCGGGCATCGCACCTCGGTTTCGCTCGAGGATGATTTCTGGGCCGGGCTGCGCGAGATCGCGGTGGAACGCGGTCAGGGCATCAACGAGATCGCGACTGAAATCGACGCCGCGCGCGACCGCGAGACCGGGCTCGCCACCGCGATGCGGCTTTTCGTGCTGCGCCATTACCGCGACCGGGCGATGGGGCTTTAGCGCCGCAGCCCCGCGCGCACCGCCGCCTCGCAATCCGCCGCCAGCTCCTTGCGCGAGGCGAAATCGCGCACGTCGCGCGGCGGGTGGAACACCACCTCGATCTCACCCTGCCGGCGCGCGGCGAGCACCTTGGCCAGATGCGGGCCGAAACTCATGTCGCCCCACCAGCCGTAGAAGCGCGGATCCTCCCCCGCGGGGCCGCGGTAATTCACCGTCACCGGCTGGATCTGCATCACCTTGTCGAGCCCGTCGGCGTAGAAGGCCTGAAAGAGCGTGGTCTTGAACGGCAGCACCCGGGTGCCGTCGGTCGAGGTGCCCTCGGGGAAGAAGAGCAGGTGATGCCCGGCGCGGATCCGTGCCTCGAGGAGCGCCTGATGCGCCCTTGCCTCGCGCTTGTCGCGGACGATGAAGAGCGTGCCGGTCGCGCGGGCAAGCCAGCCGATGCCGGGCCAGCGCGCGACCTCGGCCTTGGAGACGAAATAGACCGTCTGGCAGGCGTTGAGCGAGAAAATATCAAGCCAGGACGCATGGTTGGCGACGACGGCGCCGATGTGCTGCATGCGCTCCCCGGTGACGCGATAGCGGATGCCGAGGATCGGAAAGGCGGCGCGGCAGACCGATTTCGTGATCTTCGGCGTCCAGGGCCGGTGCAGGCCGAAAATCGGGCGCTCGATCAGCCGCGTGAGCAGGAGCACCATCAGCCCGCCATAGATCACCCCGCCAAGCGTCACGCCGCGCGCGACGAGCCGCGCCCAGCCAAGCGCGCCGAAGGGCGTCTCGGGCGGCGGCGGATCGCCCTGCCAGGTCATCCCTTCGCCTCGACGCGGCGGGTGTAGAACTCGCGGTGCTTGTCGGACATCGCCTTCGTGTCCATCAAAAGCAGCACGTCGGTGGTGTTGAAGGGCGCGTCGACGAAGGCGCCCTCGCCCACGAAACCGCCCAGCCGCAGATAGGCCTTGATCAGATTGGGCATCTCCACCATCGCCTGCCGCCGGTCGAGCGCCTCGGGCGCGACCAGATCCATGCGCTGGAAATGCTCGGGCCGGGCGCGGGCGCGCAGCGCTTCGGGCGCGAGATGGTGGTGATGCAGCCAGGAAAGCGGCATCGCGAGCGCCTGCGGATCGGTGCCGTGAAAGGAGGCGACGCCGAAGAGGATCTCGATCTCATGGGCGAGCACGTAATCGGCGAGCGCATTCCAGAGCATCAGCATCGCCGCCCCGCCGCGATGCTCGGGATGCACGCAGGAGCGGCCGAGTTCCAAGAGCTTGCGCCCCGAGGCGCGCAGCGGCGCGAGGTCATATTCCGCATCGCAATAGAAGCGCCCGATCTCGGCGGCGCGATCCGAACGCAGCAGGCGATAGGCGCCCACGACATGGTCGAGATCGTCGTCGGACCGGCTCGGGTCGATCAGCACGAGATGGTCGTAGAGCGGGTCGAATTCATCCGCCTCGAGCCGCGCGGCATGATCGACCAGCGGCCCGTCGCCGCCCAGTTCCTCGACGAAGACCTCGTAGCGCAGCCGCTGCGAGGCCTTGAGGTCGCGCGCGTCCCGCGCCAGTCGGATCTCGTAGGAGAGCGGTTCCGCCACCATCGCCAGCCTCTTCGTTTGCCGTGTTCTACGGCAGGCAGGGCGCGGGATGCAACGCCCCTGCCCGCCCATCGCAAGGCTTTGACACAAGCATAAGTTGTGCAATGCTCGGTGCGAGCGCCCCAGGGGCGTTAACCATTCGTCAACCTTGATCCGGAATAACCAGAGAGAGTTGAACCCGCCGCCCGTCGATCACCTGCTTGCCCGCATGCTCGAAATTGACCGTGATCCTGTCGCCAATGCGCGACTGCACCTGCCCAAGGCCCCAGTCGGGGGCGAGAGGGTTGCGCACGAGCATCCCCGGTTCGAGAAATTCGTTCATCCTGCCTCAACTCCCGGACACTGACATGACCCTTGAGACCCGCGACACCTTCCCCACCGACCCCGCGCCCGGCGCGGATCTGCCGCCCGATCTGGCGGCGCTGGTGGGCTCGCGACTCTGTCACGACCTTATCAGCCCTTTGGGCGCGATCGGCAACGGGGTCGAGCTGCTTGCGATGTCGGGGCCGCCCAGCCCGGAGCTTGCGCTGATCTCGGAAAGCGTGGCCTCGGCCAATGCGAAGATCAAGTTCTTCCGCATCGCCTTCGGTCAGGCGGGCAGCGAGCAGCGGCTGGGGCGCAACGAGATCGCCGGGGTGCTGGCGGAGATCTGCGCCGGCGGGCGGCTGAAATACCGCTGGGAGGTGCTGGGCGATCAGCCGCGCGCGGTGGTGAAACTGGTGTTCCTGGCGCTGCTTTGCCTCGAACAGGCGCTGCCCTGGGGCGGCGAGATCGTGGTCTCGGAGGAGGATGGCTGCTGGCATCTGCGCGCGGAGACGAAGCGCACGAAGCCGGACGAGGCGCTCTGGCTTGGCCTCGCGCGCGGCAATGCGCAGGTCAGCCCGGCGCAGGTGCAATTCGCGCTTTTGCCGCGGGAGGTGGCGGCGCAGGGCCGCGCGCTCACCTGGGAGATCGACGAGACCCATGCCGAGATGCGGTTCTGAGCCCGGAAAAACTTCATGCGATGCGTGAAGAACGCATCGCATGAGATTGAGATCAAAAGGTTTTCGGATCAGGCCCGGATCGTGCCGTCGCCTTCGACGAGGTATTTGAAGGTGGTGAGCTGTTCCGCCCCCACCGGGCCGCGCGCGTGCAGCTTGCCGGTCGCGATGCCGATCTCCGCGCCCATGCCGAACTCGCCGCCATCGGCGAATTGCGTCGAGGCGTTGCGCATCAGGATCGCGCTGTCGAGCCGCTGGAAGAAGCGCGCCGCGGTGGCGTCATCCTCGGTCAGGATCGATTCGGTGTGGCTCGAGCCATAGCGGCGGATATGGGCGATCGCCCCATCCACCCCGTCGACGATCTTCGCCGCGCAGATCATGTCGAGGAACTCGCGGCCGAAATCGTCGGGCGCAGCCTGAACCGTGCCCGGCACCTTGAGCAGATCGCCCTCAGTGCGGACCTCGACGCCCGCCTTCACCAGATCCTCGACCAGCACCGGGCCATGCGCTTCGTAGAAGGCGCGGTCGATCAGCAGGCATTCCATCGCGCCGCAGATCCCGGTGCGCCGGGTCTTGGCGTTGAGCACGACGCGGCGCGCCTTTTCCAGATCGGCGGCGGCATCGGCGTAGATGTGGCAGATCCCCTCGAGATGGGCGAAGACCGGCACCCGCGCCTCGCGCTGCACGAGACCGACGAGCCCCTTGCCACCGCGCGGCACGATCACGTCGATATACTGGATCGCGTGCAGCATCTCGGTCACCATCGCGCGGTCGCGGGTGGGGACGAGCTGGATCGCCGCCTCGGGCAGGCCCGCGGCGCGCAACCCCTCGACCATGCTGGCATGGATCGCGCGCGAGGAATGGAAGCTTTCCGAGCCGCCGCGCAGGATCACCGCATTGCCCGATTTCAGACACAGCGCGCCGGCATCGGCGGTGACGTTCGGGCGCGATTCATAGATCACCCCGATCACCCCGATCGGCGTGCGCACGCGGCGGATGTGCAGCCCCGTGGGCCGGTCCCATTCGGCGATCACCTCGCCCACCGGATCGTGCTGTTCGGCGACCGCGATCAGCCCCTTCACGATCCCCTCGATCCGGGCCTCGTCGAGCATCAGCCGGTCCATCATCGCGGGGGTGAGCCCCTTTTCCGCGCCATAGGCGAGATCGGCGCCATTCGCGGCGAGGATCGCCTCGCGCCCGGCGCGCACCGCCTCGGCGGCGGCCAGGAGGGCCTCGCGTTTCGCCTGCGCTGGCGCGAAGGCAAGCTCGGCCGCGGCGGCGCGCGCTTGCGCCCCCAGGGTTTCGATCAGGCCTTTAGCGTCGATTGCGTCTTTCATGGCGCCCTCCTTGGTTTCGGCCCGATATAGGCCGCGGGGCGCGATGCGACAAGCGTTCAGGCGTCGCGCGCGGGCAAGAGCAGCGTGATCAGCTTCGCAATGAGCAAGATCCAGGGCGCCGCATGCAGGCAGAGGTCGAAAATGTCGATCGGCCGCGCGAGCGTGCCGGCGGCGAGCATCTTGAGCTTTTCCCAGATATGCGGCTCGGGCGTGAAGGGGGCGAGGCCCAGGGTCAGCGCGGCGAGAAAGGCGAAGGGGAGCGGGATGCTGTCGAGAAACTCTCTCATCGCGAAACCTCTTCGGGAGGGAAATGGCGCGGTTGACGGGGCTCGAACCCGCGACCCCCGGCGTGACAGGCCGGTACTCTAACCAACTGAGCTACAACCGCGCATTTCAGGCGCTCGGCGATCGGGAGGCGGTGGCGCGGTTGACGGGGCTCGAACCCGCGACCCCCGGCGTGACAGGCCGGTACTCTAACCAACTGAGCTACAACCGCTCACCGCCGCCCGATCGCTGTTCGAGCGTGGGGGGTTATTATGCGGGCCTGCTTTCGCCGTCAAGCGGCCCCGATCGAAAAGTTTCGCTTTTTCGTGACGAGGGAAGAAAAAAGACCGCGATGCCTCCGGCGGGGATATTTCAACACTTTGGAAACGCATGATTTTTGGAGGCGGCGGAAAGATGGCGCGCGCGGAGAGCCCGGAAAATGCGGGCGGGGCGCGCGCGGCGAATGCGGAGGCCTCCGGCGGGGATATTTCGTCTCTGTAGAAAGCCGGTTCCGCGGGGGGAAATATCCGGGGGCGCGGCGCGCGGGCCGGACCGGCCGAGGGGGCGGCGCCCCCTGCCCGGCCGGTTCAGGCGCGGCCGAGCTTTTCCAGCCGCGCGGCGCGCAGGCGCGCGAAATCGTCGCCCGCGTGATAGGAGGAACGCGTCAGCGGCGTCGCAGAGACCATGCCGAAGCCTTTGCCATAGGCGGATTTCTCGTAATCCTTGAACTCTTCCGGGGTAACGAAGCGGTCCACCGCGTGGTGTTTCGGCGTCGGCTGCAGATATTGGCCGATGGTGAGGAAATCGACATCCGCCGCGCGCATGTCGTCCATCACCTGCAGCACCGCCTCGCGGGTCTCGCCAAGGCCGACCATGATGCCGGACTTGGTGAACATCGCCGGGTCGAGCTCCTTCACCCGCTGCAGCAGGCGCAGGGAGTGGAAGTAGCGCGCGCCGGGGCGCACGCTCGGGTAGAGGCCGGGCACGGTTTCGAGGTTGTGGTTGAAGACATCGGGGCGCGCCTCGACCACCACCTCGAGCGCCTTCGGACCGCAGCGCAGGAAATCGGGGGTGAGGATCTCGATCGTGGTTTCGGGGGCGCGGTGGCGCACGGCGCGGATCGTCTGGGCGAAATGCTCCGCCCCGCCATCGTCGAGATCGTCGCGGTCGACCGAGGTGATGACGACATGTTTCAGCCCGAGCGTCGCCACCGCATGGGCGACGCGGCCGGGCTCGAAGGCGTCGAGCGTGTCGGGCTTGCCGGTCGCCACGTTGCAGAAGGTGCAGCCGCGAGTGCAGATCTCGCCCATGATCATCATCGTCGCGTGGCCATGCGACCAGCATTCGCCGACGTTCGGGCAGCCGGCCTCCTCGCAGACGGTGACGAGCTTGTTCGATTTCAGGATCTCGCGCGTGTCCTTGTAGCCCTGCGAGGTCGGCGCCTTGACGCGGATCCAGTCGGGTTTCTTCGGCTGGGCATTGTCGGGGCGATGGGCCTTTTCGGGGTGACGCTGGCCGGGAACTTTCAGATCGCGCACGGGGGCATCCTTTCGCAGGGGGCTGCGCCTGACATAGGACGAAAGCGGTGCCGATGCAAATGTGCGGAACGGGCAAATCCGCCGCGGATCAGATCCGACCGAGCGCCCTCAGCACGCCGAAGCCGATCACCACCAGAACGAGCGCCCCGGAGGTGACGACGATCGCCTTGAGATCCTGCATCAGGATCACGTTGCGCTGCGCGAGGTCGGGGGCCGGGCGATCGCCTGCCGCGCGGTGGATCAGCGCCTCGAGCTCCGCCGCCTCGTGCCGGTTGCGCAGGAACGGGCGCAGCGAGATCATCCGCAGCGGCAGCCCCGGGGCCGTCGGCACCGCCTCGAGCCGCGGCCGATAGCCCCCCCGCCCCGGCGCGTTCACGATCGCGACCCGCGCATGATCGCCAAGCACGAGCCGCTCTCGCCGGCCGAAGGGGTTGGTATACTCCACCCGCCCGGCGTCGATCCGCAGGCGGGGCCAGCCGCGCAGACAGGTCCAGATCCAATAGATCGGGAACCCGGTCAGGAAGAGCCCCGCCGCCAGCATGCCGAGGATGACCTCGGGATCCTCGGGCTTGTCGAGCAGGATCGGAATCCCCGCGGAAGCGAGAAGGATCCCCCCCATCCCCCCGAGTATCCCCATGCCGAGGCCGAAGTTCGGCCCCCAGCGCGGGGTGAGCGTGACGGGAAATGGGCGGGCGGCAAGAGTTTCGGCGAAATCGGTCATCAGTTCGACAAATGGAATCGAGGAGGCAGGGAAAGGGCTCCCCCCTCCCTGCCCGGGCAATGTGGCGCTTTCTTGACCACAGCGTGAAGCGGTGAGCGATCGGCGGAATTTCCCCCTGAACGCGCAGCCGCGCCGGCGCGATAGAGAAAGGGAAGCGGCGGCGGCACCGTCGCAATGATTCAATCAGGGATGGTTCAATGACCAAGAAAGCAACGGCGGAATTCCTCGGCACCTTGATGCTCGTGTTCTTCGGCGTCGGCGCGGCGGTGCTTGGCACCGGCGATGGCGTGGCGGGCGACGGGCTGCACGGGATCTCGATGGCCTTCGGCTTCTCGATCGTGGCGGCGGCCTACGGGCTTGGCGCGATGTCGGGGGCGCATCTCAACCCGGCGGTCTCGCTCGGCGTGCTGCTCTCGGGGCGGATGACGGTGAGCGAATTCGTCGGCTATGTCGGCGCGCAGGTCGCGGGCGGCATCGCCGGCGCGACGATCATCTGGTTGATCGCCTCGGGGCACGCGGGCTTCGACGCGGCGGCCGGCATGGGGCAGAACGGCTATGGCGCGGGCTATGGCGGCGAGTTCGGCCTCGGCGCGGCGCTGACCTTCGAAGTGGTCGCGACCTTCATCTTCGTCACCGTGATCCTCGGCGCGACCCGGGGCGATGCGCCGGCGGGCTTTGCCGGGCTTGCGATCGGCTTCACCCTCGCCGCGATCCACCTCGTCGGCATCCGCGTCACCGGCGTTTCGGTGAACCCCGCGCGCTCGATCGGGCCGGCGCTTTTCGTCGGCGGCGTGGCGCTGAGCCAGCTCTGGGTGTTCATCCTCGCCCCGCTTGCCGGCGGCGCGCTCGCCGGGATTGCGCATGGCATGGGCCTCACCCGCAACGACTGAGCGGGCGTAAGGACGACCGGGCTCCTCCTCCCCTTCCTGTGAGCCCGATCCAGGGCGGCGCGGTTCCCTCCCGCGCCGCTTTTCTTTGCATCGGCAGAAAAGTGACGCCGAAATTGCTGCGCATGCCAAGTCAGCTCTTGTGACCCAGACGCAGGCACCTTAGAACGATTCCAAACCCGCACAGTCAGGAGCGATCCCATGCAAGCCGGCGCGAAACTGCCCGAAGTCACCTTCCACACCCGCGTGCGCGACGAAAGCGTCGGCGGCCCGAACCCGTTCCGCTGGGAGGACAAGACCACCGCGGATTACTTCGCGGGCAAGCGCGTGGTGATGTTCGCGCTGCCGGGCGCCTTCACCCCCACCTGCTCGACCTATCAGCTGCCGGGCTACGAGAAGGGTTTCGGCGATTTCGCGGCGCAGGGGATCGACGCGATCTACTGCCTGAGCGTGAACGACGCCTTCGTGATGAACCAGTGGGCGAAGGCCCAGGGCCTGCAGAACGTCACCGTGATCCCGGACGGTTCGGGCGAGTTCACCCGCCGCGTCGGCATGCTGGTGCGCAAGGACAACCTCGGCTTTGGCCTGCGCTCCTGGCGCTATGCCGCCGTGATCAATGACGGCGTGGTCGAGGCCTGGTTCGAAGAGCCCGGTCTGATGGACAACTGCCCGGACGACCCCTATGGCGTCTCCTCGCCCGAGACCGTGCTGAACTGGCTCGTCGCGGCGAATGCCGAGGCCGCCGCCTGAGATCCTCTTCGCCCCCAGGAAACGCGCGAACGAGGCCGGGCCGGGAGGGAAACCTCCCGGCCTTTTCCATAGCGGGAGCGCGAGGGGGGCGCTGCCCCCGTCTCCGTTCCGGAGACTCCCCCGGGATATTTCCGCACTTTGGAAGCGGCTTTCTACAGAGTCCAAATATCCCGGGGGTGAATTCCCCGCAGGGGAAGAGGGGGCGGCGCCCCCTGCCCCGCGCGGGTGTTTACGGTTGCGGCCGGCCTGCGCAGGCGTTCGCATTGCTGCCAGCCCTCGCAGGTGTGCTCGGGCGTTCGCATTGCCGCCAGCCCTCGCAGGCGTGCGAGGGCGTTCGCATTGCTGCCAGCCCTCGCAGGCGTGCGAGGGCGTTCGCATTGCTGCCAGCCCTCGCAGGCGTGCGAGGGCGTTCGCCGTTTGAAACGCTCCACTGGAGCGTTTCATCGAGGTGCGCGCAGCAGCGCGCGCCTCGACCACGGCTCACCCAATCAGCGGCGACTGGCCGCCGTAGGTCTCGTCGTAATGCAGCTTCAGCCGCATCAGCGCGATGCGCAGCACGATCTTGCCCGAGCGTGCCGACCAGCCCATGCGGCGCTCCGCCGTTTCCAGCCCCTCGAGGAAGCAGCAGCAGCGCAGCACCATGTCGCCCAGCCCCGGGCCGAGGTCGCGCAGCGCCGCCGCGACGCGCTCGCGCGCGCGGTCGGAACCGCCCGCGCCGTGGCCGAGTTCGGGACGATACTGGCCGCGCTCGCCGCCGCCGGTCATGAACCGCTCCCAGTTCTGCGCGACGCGCGGCCCCATCTGCGCCAGTTCGAAATCCTCGCGCAGCCGCTCGCCCGCCGCGACAAGCTCGGGCGCGAGGAAGGGCTCGCCATTCGCGTCGCGCCGCCGCGCCAGCACGCCCAGCGGGCTTTCGGCGAGGTTCGCACGCATCCGGCGCACCCGGCCGCGCCCCTCGTTCACCTCGCGCTCGCCAAAGTCGCGATGCTGCGCGCCGAAGGCGTCGCCCTCCTCTTCCAGCCGCTCGCCGCGCGCCGCGGCCTCCTCCTCGAGCATCCGCTTCAGCGCCGCGCGCCCGGCGACCGCGATCTCGTAGCTCGTCACCCGCCCCGCATGTTTCACCGCGATCCAGTCGTTCAGCGCGAAGGCCTGCGCCACCTCCCGCGCCACCACCGCGGTGCGCACCGTGCCGCGCAGCACCACCGCCTTGTCCATGTCGCCCGCGATGATCAGGAGCGCCCCGGGCTCCGCCATCCGGCGCAGGATGCGCCGTCCCTCGCGGGCGAGCTGATCTTCGTCGGCAGGGAGCGATTTCGAGCGGATCGGAGCGGTCATTGCGCGGTCTTCCTCGGAATGATCGGTCGAACGCACAGAGGAGGAGGCGCCAAGACGCGACAGCGCCTCGTCAACCAGGGGATCGTCGCGACGCTGTTCGATCCGCCGCACGCGGCGCAGGATCGTCGAGGCATGGCAGCCCTCCGATCGCGCGAGCTGCCGGATCGGGATACCCTCTTCGACGTGGCGCAGGTAGAGCCTGGCGTAGTCGGGCAGCCAGGCGGGCAGCTCCGCCGAGGCCGAGGTGATCGTCTTCATTCGTTCCCCCAGATTGGCAGGTCGCAAGCCATAACGCCGCCTTCTGATACGTTCAACCGTGGGTTGCATTGGTTACCCGTTCGTTAAGAAACGGAGCGATGTCGAGAATTCTTTAAAAATTCTAAAGATTGAAAAACCCTGCGCGCGCCTCGGCGGGGAGTCGCGCAACACCCGCTCTGGTTGAGTCACGCTACAACCTCCAAGCGAGGGGATTATGCCATGACCGACCCGATCGACCTGATTGCAACGCTGCGCCGCCCGCGGCTCCTGATCCGCGCCGCGCGCTTTGGCCAGAGCGATTACAACCGCAACCGCGACCTCAAGCGGCTGATCCACGCGCCGGTCGCGCCCCCGCCCGAGGCCGCGCTGCGCCGGCTGATCGCCGAGGAAGAGGTGCTCGAAGCCTCGCGCCGCGAGGGGGCGGCGGCCTATAGCCTGATGCGCCACATCGAGCTTCTGATCGCGATGATGGCGGAGGCGCGACTGCTGCCGCGCCGCCAGATGCCCGCCTGAACCAGCTCAGCGCGACTTGAAGAGCGAGCCGAGCACGCCGCGCACGATCTGCTGGCCCGCCTTCGAACCCAGCTGGCGGGCGAGCGACTTGCCGAAGACCTCGACGATGCTGTCGGAGCGCGAGGAAGAGGTCTTGCGCGGCGTGCTCGCCCGGTCGGCCTTGATCGGCTCGAACCGCCGCGCGCGGTTGAATTCGAGCTGATCGGCCTTCGAGGTCTTGGCGGCCTGCGCCTGGGCCTCGGCCTGCGCGGCCTCCGCCGCGGCGGCCTGGGCGCGTTTCGTCAGGATCTCATAGGCCGATTCCCGATCGACCGTCCTGTCGTATTTCAGCCCGAAGGGCGAGGCCGCGAGGATCGCGCGCCGCTCCTCGGGCGCAAGCGGGCCCAGCCGCGACTGCGGCGGGCGCACCAGCGTGCGTTCGACCACGCCCGGCGCGCCCTTCGCCTCGAGGAAGGAGGTCAGCGCCTCGCCGGTGCCCACCTCCTTGATCGCCGCCTCGGTGTCGAAACGCGGATTGGGGCGGTAATTCTCGGCGGCGCGTTTCAGATCCTTCTGATCCTTCGCGGTGAAGGCGCGCAGCGCGTGCTGCACCCGGTTGCCCAGCTGGCCGAGGATCGCGTCGGGCACATCGGCCGGGTTCTGGGTGATGAAATAGACGCCCACCCCCTTCGAGCGGATCAGCCGCGCGACCTGTTCGACCTTGTCGACCAATGCCTTCGGCGCGTCGTCGAAAAGCAGATGCGCCTCGTCGAAGAAGAAGACGAATTTCGGCTTGTCGGGGTCGCCCACCTCGGGGAGTTCCTCGAAAAGCTCGGAGAGCAGCCAGAGCAG